>JAGYMO010000195.1 GCA_018400255.1 Deltaproteobacteria bacterium | reverse complement strand
TTGGCTTGTCAAATCTACGTATCTTATCTATATTTCTAAAGCCCTCCTCTTCGGCTATACCCATGGCATCCATATCTACTCCCAAAAGCATAAGCAGCGGCCTGGCATATGCAAACCCGCTCTCAATAATAAGACCTGCAAAGTCCTTCTTATAATTACTGCAAATTTCCAGGGCGCATGCACTTCCAAGAGATCTTCCCATAACCACCAAAACATCAGAGCACCCCTTATTTTTTAGGAAATCTTTTACGTATTCAAAGGCTATATGGCTATCCCTTATCATGGTTGTAATGGTTGGACTGCCTTTTGAACGCCCATATCCACGATAATCGACTGGAATGAAATTGATTCCCATCTCTTTATATAGTGGAGCTATGTCATCATAATCAGCGACAATCTCTCCATTTCCATGGAAAAAAAGAATAGTTGGAGCATCTTTTCCAACAAAGTAAAATCTGGCGCCCAGAGATATATCCTTCTCTACATTTATCACAATGTCTTCTGAGTCTGCAGATGGCAAAAAATTCACTGGTTCTGGCCTTGGGTGAAATAATGATAATAATATCTCCGGCCTATCAAATGCAGAATAATCAATTTTTGAAATGTCGTTCATTGCAAACCTTCACTTTTTTTATTATCGTTTTTTTTAAATCATAGCTAAAAAACATTCTTATATCAAGCAGGTTGAAAAAGCTTACATTTAATTATAAAGTATATTTAAATCAGGTTTTGATGCTATGCTTTCTAATCTAAGCAAACTATCATGGAGAACATTCTCTCATTGAAAAGAGGGCCTTCACTTTTTTACTAATGATATATATCTCCACGAAGGCTGTTGCAAAATATAGATTAACAATGCTTTAGGCCTAACCTTGTTGCCCAAAATTATGCAATAGCTGATAAGGTAAAAACTATCATTTGACTTATTTTCACAAAAAATTAACAAAGAATTTAAAAGGAAGAGATTATGGAAACAATAATACTGTCAGGTGCATACTCCCCAATACCCACACCATTTTATGAAAATGGTTACATTGCCTATGATGAATTCTCCGCAAATATTGATAAATGGTGCAAAACTTCCTTGTCTGGTTTACTTGTGCTTGGTTCAAATGGAGAATTCACCTACCTCAGCCGCGATGAAAAGCTAATGACCCTTAAAACGGCCAGACAGGTTATTCCCAAGGATAAGCTTTTTATAGCAGGAACTGGATGTGATTCGACAAAGATTACCCTTGAATTCACTGAACAAGCAGCAAATATTGGAGCAGATTGTGTCATAATCATTACACCCATGTATTATCCATCAAAAATGGATGATAATGCTATGATTAAACATTATCTCTACCTCGCCGAGCATTCGCCCCTGCCTGTTATTCTCTATAATATGCCTGCCAACACCGGGGTTGATCTCTCCGCAGAGGTAGTTATAGAGCTTTCAAATCACCCAAATATCATAGGCATCAAAGATAGCTCCGGGAACATTGTAAAAACCGGAAATATTATCTCTGGTATGTCTAAGGATTTTTCTTTCCTTGCGGGTTCAGCCGGTTTTTTCTATCCTTCTCTTGTGATGGGTGCTTCAGGCGGAATAATGGCACTTGGAAATATAGCTCCAGAGCAATGCTATAATATTTACAATTACACAAAAAACGGGGAACATGAGGGAGCCAGAAATCTTCAATTAAAAATTTTAGCCGCCAATGCTGCCGTCACAACCCGCTATGGTGTTCCAGGCCTAAAGGTGGCATTAGACTGGATTGGCTACTATGGTGGACCACCACGATCACCATTAAGCAAAATTAGCGAGGAACAACAAGGCTTATTGCGATCAATGTTAGCAAAAGGAGGAATAATTTCAGCAGAGATTTGATGCAGTCTTATTCCAATGCCAGGACCTAAGATTGCCTAAGCTTGTTAGATTAAGAAAATATTATGATATCCAGGTAATCAACGCTGGATGGCTGTTCTATATAGTAAGAGGAATACTATAAAAATCGTACTGACGATTTTACTCGATATAAGCATCCTGGACATTTTATTATGAAGCTTAGGACGTTATAGCATTATAGCGTTTTTTAAAAGTGCATTAAACCTGTGTCTTTTGATATGGATGAGAATGATTTTTAAGATAATAGATGACAAACTGTTTTTAATTAAATTAGCCATGATATTACTCTTGCCAACCGTTTTTGGTGCTGGATCTTTGGAGAAGGCAGGAAAGATATCAAATGGCAAAAATAACGTACCAGTAAAAAAAACAGAGGGGTGTAAAAAAATGAGTACTGTGAAAAAGGTATCTGATGAGGAAGGTAAATATCTCATTAATTTGGCCAGGGAGACAATAAAAAATGAGTTAAACAAGAAAAAAATGCCTCCAATTGAGTGGGAAAAAATATCGGAGAAATTTAAGGAGAATCTTGGCACCTTTATTACATTGACAATTGGTGGGAATCTTAGAGGATGCATCGGCCACATTATACCAAGGGAGACATTGATTGAAGGGGTGAAAGAAAACGCTATAAATGCTGCATTCAGAGATCCAAGATTCCCCCCTTTGAGCAAAGAGGAGCTTGAAAAAATTGACATAGAGGTAAGCATTCTAACCTACCCTGAGGAGCTACCCTACAAAGATGCAGAGGATCTCTTAAATAAATTGAGGCCGGGAGTAGATGGAGTAATTATAAACAAGGGATTCTATGAATCCACATTTCTGCCGCAGGTATGGGAACAGCTTCCAAGCAAGGAGGAATTCTTGTCCCATCTCTGCAGAAAGGCAGGCCTTCCTGCTGATGCCTGGAAAAGAGAAAAACTTAGTGTATCTACCTATCAGGTGCAGGCATTTGAAGAATAAAGGCAGAGGTTATCTTAATCCAATTACCCTCTAAAACTTCATTATCCTTGGCGTATAATGAGTGCAACATCTCTAATAATAATATCTGTAGTTGGCACAGGAATCTCCTCTATCTCTGTCCAGCTTCTCTTCCTGCGGGAGTTCCTCTCTCAATTTCAGGGCAACGAGATTACAATCTCTCTGGTTCTTTTTTGCTGGCTTATTATCAGCGGCCTTGGCTCCCTAACATCAAAATTTGTTAACGCGAGATCGGTTACATTTTACTCTGCGATTGCCTTAATAACAGCCATCTTCCCCTTAATCCAGATAGTTGCGATAAGGATTTTAAGAGAGATCTTTTTTGTGCATGGAAAATCCCCTGGCTTTTACTCAACCTTTTTTTTTATTTTGGCCTTAAGCACGCCATACGCATTCTTGATCGGCTTTTTACTACCATACTCATTGTCCATTATTAGATCTATAGGTGGTAAAATTACATCAGGTGGTTTGTACATCACCGATAATATAGGTGATATCACAGGGGGGGTATTATTCAGCTTTATTTTAGTCTATTTCTTCACACCATTTAAGATAATTGCACTTACCGCTGTTGTTCTTATAATTGTCTCGCTTATGCTCATTGCACATGAAAAAAAACTTGCATCATTGCTTCTATCAACCCCGATTGTCATCCTTTTTTTTATCATTACCATTAATGCTAATTTCGAGATTTCCACCCTTTTCAGGCAATATAGCGCTGATATTGTAAATTATACGGAATCGCCTTACGGGAGAATTATAGTAACAAAAGAAAACGAAGAGTATACCTTATGGGAATCAGGCACTCCAATATATTCTTCCTTTGACATAACTAACGCTGAAGAGAAGGTACATTACCCCCTTTGCCAGCTTGACTCTATAGAGAATGTACTTTTGGTGTCAGGGGGCATAGGCGAAACATTTGATGAGATACTAAAATATTCCCCTCATATAATAGATTACGTGGAATTAGACCCTGCCCTTATTGAAACAGCAACCCGTGCTGGCTTATTGCATGCAGGAAAAAAGGTAAATGTAATCCTTGAGGATGGAAGACAATATATAACAAACACCAAAAAGAAGTATTCTGCAATAATACTTGACTTGCCGGAGCCGGATACCTTTCAGCTAAACCGATTTTATACTACTGAATTTTTTTCCAAGACGAAAAAAATTTTAAGAAAAGAAGGCATCCTTTCTTTTTCCCTTGATGCAAACCCTCATTATCTCTCAGATGTAAGGATCAAGAAATTGTCGTCAATTTATAATACGGTCAGTGAACATTTTCAAAACGTCCTCTTGATCCCTGGGGAAGAAATATATTTCCTTGCAAGCAATAAAAACCTTACAGCCGACATTCCCCTTGAATTAAAAAAACATTCCATTCCAACCTCTTATATTGACGGCTTTTATTACGGCAATATACCTGAAGAGAGGGTAAAATTCATTAATGACTCAATTAATAAACATGAGCCTAAAAATTCCGACTTTGAGCCAAGGGTTATAAATATCATGTTCAAGGAATGGTTCAAAAAGCACGGAACCTCTCCAAATTGGTTTATTGCAGCACTACTCTCAGTGTTGGCCGTATATCTCTCCCTGATGAAAAAAGAGGAATTTATTCTCTTCTCTACAGGATTTGCCTCCATGGGCGTAGAAATGCTTTTACTCTTTTCCTTTCAGATACTATTTGGCTATCTCTATCTTAAAATCGGAACCATTATAACATCCCTCTTGCTCGGACTTCTGCCTGGTGCTATTATCGGCAACATATATAAAAGAAGGGGTAAGCCCGTTCTCATATGCGCAGAGGCGGGAATGATTTTGCTACTTATATTGTATTTAATTTGGACATATGTATCTCAGGGTATAATTCAAGAATTTGTTTTCCTATTTTATGGTTTTACTTTTTCCCTCTTTTGCGGAATTCAGTTCCCCGTAGCGGCAGAGAAAATCGGAGAGCATAAAAGCCCTGCATCCCTTCTTTTTAGTGCAGATCTTATTGGAGCGGCTTTTGGCACACTCCTGGTAGGCGTTCTTCTTATACCCTTTCTAGGTATTCACGCTGCTGTAATTGCCTTGATTCTGATAAAAACTACCAGTACCGTACTATTAACCTCAGGGAGGTAGCATGTTTAATAGAGGTAAAAATACAAATTTACTGCAGCCTGGCATTATTAGTCCTTTATTGGTAGCAAATATTGCATTCTTTCACAGGGAGGCTATGTGATGGTAAGGCGAATAAGCCGTAAAACATTCTTGAAAGAGATAGGGGCACTGTCCCTTTTTTTAGCTACAGAAGCACATTCATTCTGGCCAAAAGATAAAAGTGTAAAAAAAAGCGTAAAAGGCCATATTTTTAAGAATGATGCCCCTGAAATACCCTGGAAGTGGTCAATAGAAGGGTTTTATTACACCAAAGAGGGAAAGGACGTGCGCTGTGGTATATGCCCGAATAGATGTTATCTGAGGCCAGGCGACAGAAGTATTTGCAGGTCAAAGGTAAATATAAATGGAAAGCTTATTTCATTAGCCTATGGCAATGCCTGCGCCGTTCACATCGACCCCATCGAAAAAAAACCCCTGAGCCACTTTTATCCATCTACCCAGGTACTCTCTATTGCGGCCGCCGGCTGCAATTTTAGATGCCTCAATTGCCAGAACTGGGAAATCTCTCAGAGAAAACCTGAGGAGGTTCGCCATTACGAGCTTTTTCCAAAGGATGTCGTTCGCAATGCCAAAGAAAAAAATATACCATCCATCGCCTACACATATTCAGAGCCTATTTCTTACTACGAGTATATGTATGACACTGCACGACTTGCCAGGTCAGAGGGTATAAACAATGTTTGGGTATCAAATGGTTATATAAACAAAGAGCCACTTGATCGCCTTACTCAGTATTTAGATGCCGCAAATGTAAACCTCAAATCATTTGATGATGACACATACAGAAGTTTAAATGGTGGAAGGCTCCAGCCTGTGTTAAACACCTTTAAGCTTTTGCATGAGAAGGGAATATGGTTTGAGATAACAACCTTAGTTGTCCCAGGCTACATAGATAATGAAGATATGATAAAACGAATGTGCGAATGGATTTTAAAGGAGCTTGGCCCCGATTATCCCCTCCATTTTATACGGTTTTTCCCTCAATATAAACTCAACAGATTGCCGGCAACACCAATTAAGACGCTTGAATCATTAAGGGATATAGCCCTGAAGGCAGGCCTGCATTATGTTTACATCGGAAACGTACCAGGTCATGACGCATATGATACTTACTGTCACAACTGCCATAAAATTCTGATCAAAAGGGATGGCTACAACATTTCACAATTTAATATAGTTAATGGCAGGTGTAAATTCTGCAATACACCCATTCCCGGAAGATGGGAAAAAAAATAACTCCCCTATCACATGTTATCCTTTATACGTTCAAGGATTAATTTCGCCCGCAACTCTGTATTCATTATATATGCCTTTTCCGGCTGTTTGGGCATGCCTCTATTTTCCCATTCAATTTCCTTTATACGGGCAACTACACGATCGATATTACCCTTTTCCTCTCTTAAAAATTGCTCTACCATGGAAACATATGTTTTTGTGCCTTTCATGGAGTCTAGGATATATTTTTTTGCCTCTACCCCTGTAATCACTAAGCCGTGCCCTGTGCACAAAGTACGCACATCTAAAACGGAAAGTCTTTTTAAAGAATCGAGATACGCATCATAATCAACCAGAAATTCAGATATACCATCACATGTAACTGCCTCGGAGGCCACCAGAATCCTTTTCTCAGGTACCCAGTAAGAAAGAAAATCCCATGTATGGCCAGGCGTATATATAACCTCGATGCTCAAAGAAGATTCAAGCTGGAAAATATCCCCGTCCTTAAGCATTACATCTAAATCAAAACTCTCAAATTGCCCTTCAAATACCTCCTTAACACCCCATTCTCGAAGATCATGCATGGCTTCTTTATTCAAGGCCCTGATCTGTTTAATAACCTTAGTTCTTTTTACTGTTTCCCCGGCCTGAGATGATCCCCCGACCTTCATTTCCGGCCATGAATCCTTTAAATATGAAACAGATCCAACGTGGTCCCAGTGGCTATGGGTTAAGAGTAATAGATATGGAGACCTATCGCCAAGAACCTGGCTAATCTCTCTTTTGTAAATCTTTGAAAGTCCTGTAAAACCTGCATCAAACAAAACCGGTCTTTTACCATCTAAAAGATAAACAGGCACCGCAGGATGGCCAAGCACATAAAACTTGTCTTCAACTTTTCCCTTCCAATCAATAAACATAAATTCTTATATAATCCAACTTATCCAACTTATCAATTGAATCATTAAGCCTAAAATTCGTTTAATATCCAACTTTATGCAGTCAAACCTTAGGGTTCATTTTCACCTGCACATCTGCCCCCGCAAAATCAAGAAATTGATACTGGCTTGACACACCTTGGTGAATTTTTTATAATAAAAGCCCTAAATGCAAGCTGATGCTGCTCAATTTCTTATTGCCGTAGTTATTGCTATTGACATTTTTATAATAAGTACGGTTTTTTCCACTTGGTCTGGCTGAGTGCTGTCACATTACACGGCTCATTTTCACTACCTAATCATCTTTCACTATATGATCACTGCGCTATAACCAGGCAATAAAATCAGCATTCACGTGCCCGGTAATTTTATTTACCTCTAAAGTAAAATCGAGAGATTACGATGAAAAAGAAATGCCACTCATTTTTTAGATTACACAATCAAGATAGGCCTGAAGTGATTGAAGTGCGGCATACAATTTTCAATTGGGTTATTTACCCTATTTTTGTATTTGGTCTTCTTGCGACGATTATGGGAAGTGTCCAGGCCTATCAGCAGGGACTATGGTTTTTTTCTATTCTCTATTCTGGCTGTTTCTTGATTTTTGTGCTGACCGCGCTTCCTAACTGGCACCTCCCTCTTGTTATAAGATCCATTGCCATGGTACTGGCCCTGCTTGTTTTCTCCGTCGCCATACTCATGAGAATCGGTCTTAGTGGTGTCGGCCTGGAGCTTTTACTCCTGGCCTGCGCGGTTTCATCTGCTTTACTAGGAAAAAAGGCTGGTCTTCTTCTTGTAAGTGTCGGCGCTTTTTCCATGGTTATTATCGGCTGGGGAATGGTTTCGGGCAGTATACCTATCCGGGAGGAACACATGCTGACCTCTCTTTCCTCTCTAGCATGGGCCACTTCACTCATGGTCTTTACCATGGTAGGCCTTGGCTTGGTAACCCTTCCTCAAATGTTTCTTACACGCCTGAAAGAATCCCTGGTACTTTTAGAGGAACACGCAGAAAAGCTGAAACAATCCAATGATTCCTTGAAAGAGACCATAAAGAAGCGAGAAGAAGCTGAAAGGGCCCTGAGGGAAAGCGAGGAACAATATCGTGTGCTTGTTGAAAACGCAGGCGATGGTATTTTCATTGCCCAGGATGGCATGCTTAGGTTTGTCAACAAAAAGACCGAGGAGATTAGTGGTTATTCCAAAAGTGAGCTTTTATCAAAAGGTTTTAGTTACATAATACACGAAGAGGATCGTGCACTTGTAATGGAAAGATACATGAATCGTCAGCAGGGCCTCATTGTTCCATCCAGCTATTCCTACAGGATAATTCACAAATCCGGAGATGTAAAATGGGTTGATATTAACGTTGCGGTAATCAAGTGGAAGGGCACGATTGCAACACTTAACTTCTTGCGCGATATCACTGAGCGCAAGGAAACGGAAAAGATATTGCGTGAAAGCGAAGAGAGACTCGCTAGATCAAAAAAAATGGAGTCCCTGGGGTTTTTGGCAGGCGGCGTTGCCCATGACCTAAACAACGTACTATCAGGGATTGTAAGCTATCCGGAGTTGCTTTTGCTCGATCTGCCTGAAAATAGCAAGCTTCGGAAGCCTATTGAAACAATCCAGGAATCAGGGCGCAGGGCCACAGCCATAGTTCAGGATTTGTTGACTGTTGCAAGAGGAGCGGTCACCGCAAAAGAGCCGGTGAATTTAAACCACCTGGTAACTGAATATTTGAATTCCCCAGAATTTAGTACGCTGGAGCAGTTTCATCCAATGGTAAAAATCAAAACCAACCTTGATAAAGACTTGTTTAATACAATAGGGTCAAATATTCATATCAAAAAGGCCTTGATGAATCTGGTGCTAAACGCTGCAGAGGCAATTGACAACAAGGGCAATGTAACCATATCAACCATGAACTGCTATATAGACAGGCCTTTGAGGGGATACGATGATGTGAAAACAGGTGAATACACTGTCCTCTCAGTATCAGACGATGGCCCGGGGATATCTTCTGATAAACTTGAAAGAATATTCGAGCCATTTTACACAAAGAAGGTAATGGGGAGAAGCGGAACAGGTCTGGGCCTGACTGTCGTATGGAATGTTATGCAAGATCATCAAGGCTACATAGATGTAGTAACCGGCAATAAAGGGACCACATTTTATTTATACTTTCCCATAACACGGGATGAAATATCGGATAAACATTTGCCTATCCCTCTCGAAGACTGCAAAGGCACTGGAGAAAAAATCCTGGTCATTGATGACGTGGAAAGCCAACGAGAAATATCCTGCAATATGTTGAATATCTTGGGTTATAAAACCAAAGCTTTTTCAAGCGGCGAAGAGGCTATAGAATACCTAAAGGAAAATACAGCAGATTTATTGCTGCTGGATATGATTATGGACCCTGGCATTAACGGTCGTGAGACATACGAGAAAATAATAGAGATTCACCCACATCAAAAGGCAATAATCGTGAGCGGCTTTTCCGAAACAGATGAGGTCAGAAAAACACAGAAATTAGGCGCGGGCAGATACATAAAAAAACCCTTTACCTTAGAAACCTTATGCCTGGCAGTTCATGAAGAATTGAAAAGATAG
>JAGYMO010000194.1 GCA_018400255.1 Deltaproteobacteria bacterium | reverse complement strand
ACGGGATCCTTGCCAATGCTTCTCCAAGCTATGGCAGGCGGGTCTGTGGCTAAGGATTTATCCTCGTGAAGTAGATACACAAAATACAGGGTTCATCTATGCTCTGTGTTGTAATATTGTGTTAACTATTTCTACAAAGCCGTCTCCACCCTCCTCGCTTGCCATAAATGTAGGTATGTGCTTCATTTGGCCAACAAATTTGAGAATGTTTTTTACACCGGCTGTATATGGAAAATACCTGAACATAGGCTCGTCATTTGGTGAATCACCACAAAAAACAAAATAGTTTTTGTTGGCATCAAGATCTATACCCCACAACTCTCGCGCAAATATCTTAGTCATTTTTAACTTATTGTAATTTCCAAACCACCCATTTATATGAATAGAC
Source organism: Deltaproteobacteria bacterium (assembly GCA_018400255.1). Classification (GTDB taxonomy): domain Bacteria; phylum Desulfobacterota; class DSM-4660; order Desulfatiglandales; family B25-G16; genus M55B121. The sequence goes on along the minus strand of JAGYMO010000194.1, from coordinate 8,717 downwards.
GAAACCTTGAATTGCGCATTATTTTTTTTAAATATATGGCATACGAGGTCAATGGATTTTTGGTCTACCGGATTAACATCCTCACAATAGTCTATGGCAAGATCCGTTTCTCTATAAAGCTGGTCGCTTGCAACAGCAACACCTGAAACACTGGAGAGGATTTCATCGCGTATATGGGAAAGGCGCTTCCTATTTTCACAACGAATTTTTTCTGGGTCTATAAATCGTTTCTTCAACGTATGCCCCTTGCTGTCAAACCAGAAATAAAGAGCGCCATTTTCCCCTACAATACCGTCCACCGGCCACATCCGTGCAATGTGATCACACCAACCAGCAGGTCGCCCTGTTATCGGCACGACCTTTAAACCAGAATTTTTCAATCTCCATAATGACTGATATGCACCGGGTAAGATCTTACCGAAGCTGGTAAATGTGCCGTCAATATCAAAAAAAACACCTAACAGATTCTTTGCTATTTCCGGCTTGAGTTTCTGTATAGGAAGCATCATGTCTTTGTATACGAATCCTTTCATTAAAAAATCTCAAGAAACACCATGTTAAATCAGGCATTAAATAAAACCGGCCAACAAGATATAGTAAAGAGCTCTACCTCTATCGTAAAGTGCCTGAGTTATTCTTCAGCCATGTATTTGCGGCACATTACCATTTCATAAGTAACAGTAAAGTTTTTTATATATTCTTAATTTTCCCTATAAGAAAACACGAAATCACTGTCAATAAACCAAGTATAAAGATGCCCGCATGAAAGCTCCACTTGTCTGCAGCTACGCCCAGCAGAAAAGGTGTCAAACCTAAGCCAAAGATTACTCCAATTGCTATTGTGGCCCCAGTAAACGAGCTTCGTTCATCTATTTCCGTTATTTTTGAGATCGCCACTAAGGTCACAGGGAAAAATCCAGTGGAAAAAGTTGCCTGAATAATAAGCGCCACTATTAAAATGCTACCAGGGGGCGCTATAGATAGCGATACCGTTGAGATACCAGTCACAACAAGTATAAAAAAAAGGATTTTCTTTACACCATAAAGATCTACCAGAAATCCGGACAATATGGCCATAAGAAACCCCCCTATACGGGATACCCCAAAAATAGTATTGGCTGTTTCCAAAGCCATTCCACCTTCTTTTACGAGAAATAATGGTATCATATTATAGAGACCAAGCCCATTTGAGGCTGCAAAAACCCAAAGGATCGCTATATTCCAGAAATCTTTACGCCTAAGCACAAGCAAAAATCCTGTTGTTGATTCCCTTTTAGGCCTAATATCCGGAGAAAACTTCCAAAAGGCAATCCCCATAACAAATATTGCCAATGCCAATAAGAAAAAGAGATTTCTCCAATAAAAAAAATGCACCATGAGGCCGGTGATTATTGGTATGGAGAAAATGCTGAAGGAGGCGGCAGTTTCATGAAAGGCTATGGCCCTGCCCCATTGATCATGCCTAAAAATTGAGGTTAACAGAGGAATAGCGCTTGGAAGATATACCCCCGCTCCAAGCCCTATGAAAATTGCAATAAATATCAAATAAAAATAAGAATGAGTAAATTTTAGGGAAAAGATCGCTATCATCAAGACAAAAAAGCCAAATAATATAGATCTCTTATAACCAATACGAGGAGAAAGGATGCCCGATAAAAGAAGGGATACGGTATACCCTAAAGATAAAAACAGGAATACGTTTCCTGCTAGCGTGTGACTAATAGTAAGCTCATCTTCAATAACCGGCATAATAGGGGCAATAATTGTTCTGCAAGAAAAACTAACATACCACATGCCCCAGAAAATCAATAAGGTAAATAATTTCATGGCCTAAGTTTAGACGGCCTCTCAATATATTTCAACCTTTTATTAAGGTATTCATTTACCTAAAGTAAAAACAACTCGCATCTGACTGCAAAGGATTAAAGGGGAAAAAACAATAGGTATGAAGAAAAATCCATGTCAACTCGTCTGTGACAAATAAAACCGTCAGCCCATCATTTGACTTAAGTCTTAGTAAAGTCTGAAAATAGTATTAGCGCCATTGTAAAACAGCACTAAAATCTAAACAGGTGTTCTCAGTCGCCACGTACCCGGCTCCCCGGACTGAAGTTTCTTTTTTCTATCGTAGATGAAGACCTTTTATGCCATAAAGTTGTTATTACACAATACAAACAAGGCTACATTTTTTAGTATTCTAAGACTTTTTTTCTACAGCATTAAAGCAAGGTATACAAAATGTTTTACCAAGAAACGTTCTCGTGCGAGATTCCATAACCATCTCACCGCAGGATTGACAGATCAAGCTTTCCAGTATCCTTGCCTTTTTCGGCACAGGGCCATTTGCCGGCTTGGCCTCGAAAAGCTCCTCCAATTTTGCGCCCATTATATGCTTAACCCTCGATTCCATCAGCTTTTTGTACCTTTTTTGCTCTTCCGGGGTAAGCCGATTTCCAATCATCTTCTTTTGAAGGGTATCAAGCTCATCGCTATCCTTGGGAAAGATATTTGGACGTGTCATGATGCGCATTCCTTTACCATCATGACGACGGTAGAAGGTAAAGGCGTTTTTCCCATAATCCAGATGTATCAGGTTTCCCTTTCCGAAGGTACACCCCGTCAAAAATTGAATTGCATCTACCGCACACATATCCGTCTCAACAACAGCAACAATCTCTTCATCCGACGCCCGGTTGAAATAGCGCATGGCTAGCTCTGATGCCCTTATTCCAAAGGCGAGTCCAGGGCAGGAATGACCATGAAAATTAATCGTCTGTTGAATTAAATCTGTACTTACTGCTACATTTCTCATTCAATATTCTCCTTCTTTATCGTAATCTTACCAAATCTTTCATTTAACATTTTTCGAGATAAGGGGATAATGGCAAGCCACAAGCCTTTCCTCAATCCCAATGAGTGAAGGATTTTTATGCTTGCATACATCTTTTACACGGTTGCAGCGCTCTGTAAACGGGCAACCACTGTTGCTCGCAAGAGTTAACTGTGATTTTGGAAAATCAGGCGGTATGCCACTGACACTGTCTATCAGAAGCCTCGTGTAAGGATGGGCCGGGCGTTCAATGATTAAGGAGGCAGGCCCTACCTCTACAAGCCGGCCACTCAGCATTACCCCGATTCGGTCGCTTATTTTCCTTGCCAGGCCAATATCGTGGGTCACAAAAAGCATTGAAAGCCCTAACTCGGTCTGGAGCTCCAAGAGTAATTTGATCACCTTTGCCTGTACGCTGGGGTCGAGAGAACTCGTGGGCTCGTCTGCGATTAGTAATGATGGCTTCAAAACAAGCGCTCTCGCTATACTCACCCTTTGAAGGGCACCCATATTTAACTCATGTGGGTAGCGTCCCAAGAATGCGGTGTCAGTTGAAAGATGAACATAGCCTAAGGCCTCCTTAACCTTCGTATTTAACTCATCATTATTATTAAAAAGGCCATGGATCCTTAGGGGCTCAGCCACGGCCTCAAAAACAGTAAAGCGATGACTGATTGCCTCTGCCGGATTCTGAAAAACTACGCCTGTTTTACGAGAGAAAGATTCATAATCACTCCTTATCCAGTCATCCATATCCTTTCCTTCAAAAATTCTCTTTCCATTTTCAGGTTTTAGCACACCAGCTGCAATCATCGCTAGCGTCGTCTTGCCAGAGCCTGTTTCCCCTACCAGCGAAAAAACCTCCCCCGCCTTAATCGTAAAATTAGTGGAGTTTAAGGCAACTACATCGCCATATTTTTTCTCTACGCCTTTAAGGGAAAGGATATCAACAATACCGTGTCTTACGCAACGGACCTCATGGCCACCTATAACCTCCAGGGCTACTGGCTCAAGTCTACAGGCATCTACAGCCTGGGTACACCTATTCTGAAAAATGCAACCTGTGGATGGGGCGTGACCGCTTTCATGTTCATAGCCAGGCGATTGTATGTGTGTATGCCTGTAGACTGCTCCTTTCTTGTGCCCATGCTGATGCATAGTGCGGTAAAACGCATCTCCCCGTATTCCTCCAAGGTCTCTTGCCGTATTCATGGCAGGATAAGCCCTCACCATCGCCATTGTGTATGGGTGCATTGGTGAGTGAAATAGGTCCTTAGAGGGAAGTGTTTCCATGATCTGGCCTAAATAGAGCATAGCAACAACATCGGAGTTACGCTCGGCAAATTCCAAATCATGGGTTATTAGCAAAACGGCCTTATTCTTGTCTTTAGTCTCCCGGATGATATTTGCAACCATACTTTTTGTTAGAGCATCAAGGCCACAGGTGGGTTCATCCAAAATCAGCACATCAGGATCCATAATGAGGGCCATAGCAAGCAAAGCTCGCTGAATCTGCCCGCCACTAAGTTGTTGCGGGAAACGATTGCATTCATTATGACCAAGCCCGAATTCACCCAATATCTTTGCCGCAGAGGAAATTGCCTCTTCATGGCCAATACCTTTCCGATGAATGAGTGGTTCGGCTACCTGATCAATTATACGGTGCACCGGGTTGAGATTAGCAGCCCCGTTCTGAAACACAATGGAAATTTCTGCCCACCGCAAGTCGTTTAACGACTTTTCATCATCATAGTCAACTGGCCTTCCATTAAGTCTGATTTCACCTTCAATCGAGGCATTTTTCGGCAAAAGCCCCAGGCATGCAAGCGCCAATGTTGTCTTGCCTGATCCAGATTCTCCTATTATGGACAGGCACTTACCTGAATGCAACTCAAGGTTTACCTCCTCCAGGGCCTGAATAGCATGGGAGTTTTCCTTGTAGAGTACGCTTAATTTTTCAATATAAAGGCTCATGCAGTGCTTTCCTTTAAGGTATCTTTGAGTCTAGGGTCAAGTACCTTCTCCAGGCTAATAGCCAAAAATGTAACAGTCATTATCAATAGAGATAAACAGGCTATAGGCGGAAGCAACCAGTTCCACCAAATATCCAAATAGTAATATTTTATGGCGTAGCTTATCATCATACCAAGAGACTTTCGGCTTGGATCAAAAAGACCGAGAAATGCGAGCGAAGCCTCCATAAAAACGGCCATTCTGCATTTAGCCGCAAATCCTATCAGGTAAAGAGGAAAGATCTCAGGCATCAAATGACGATGAATGATATACCAGCTGCTACCTCCCATCTGCTGTGCAGCCCTAATATGGGGCGCCTCTCTTGTACTGAGCGTCTGGGCACGGATAGTCTTACTTATTGTCGGCCACATAAAGCCTGCCAGTATAAGGGCCAGAAAAAGTGGCGCGGGTCGAAAAAGGGCGGCTATTAATATAAGTACCATGATAACGGGAACTGCCAAAAAAACGTCGGAAATACGCATAAGTATGATATCAATAAGCCCTCCAGACCAGCCTGCAACAATCCCTATTAACACCCCGAGCCCCAGTGCCACTAAGCCGCTTATCAGGCCGAAGACAACTGTGTTACGAATAGCATAGAGGAGCTCAGAAAAAATATCCTGCCCCCCATCGTTTACCCCAAGTATATGATCTGCCGTAGGTGGCGATATGGGCTCAAAAGACATATCCCATGGGTCAAATGGTGATAGCGCAGGGCCAAACAGGGTTAGCGCAGCAAAAAAAACGGCCAAAAAAAACCCTACCGTAAACCAGCGATCCCTGAACAGCCCCTTTTTAAATCTAATGTTCATATACAACCCTCGGGTCTATTATACGGTAGATTATTTCCAAGCAAAGAATAATAGCAAGAACCATCAGAGAGGAAACCAGCACCACTGATTGTATCAAAGGCAGATCCCTGGCCTTAATCGCATTAAACAGGAGAGTTCCTAAGCCTGGATAAGAAAATATTCTCTCTACGACAAGCGCCCCGGTAATAATAAAAGCCAGGCGAAGTCCGAACCTGGTAACCAAGGGCAAAAGGGCATTTCTTGCAGCATGCGCATAACGAATCCTTCTATCGGGTAAACCCTTGGCCTTTGCCGTCATGATATAAGGCTTTTTTATCACCATGACCATGCTGTTCCGTGCTAGCAAGAAATTACCAGGAAAATATGCAAGGATAAGGGTAAGGAGTGGCAAGGCTAGATGATATCCTATATCTATGAGCTTAGTCCAGAATGATAATTCAGCATAGGCTGTAGTTGCCCCTGAAGCTGGAAACCACTCAAGGTGCAAGGCAAATAAAACAAGGAGGACAACCCCGGTGCTTATCTCAGGGACCCCCTCGAGGATCGTCATAGTGCTTACCATACCTTTTTCCAGCCAGCTGTCCCTCCTCCATGCAACCTCTACGCCAGATACAAAACCAATAAACATTGATAGTATATGTGCCGTACCTAATAAAAGCAGTGTCCAGGGTAGTGCGCTAAAAAAAAGCGCGGAAACAGGCATGAGAAAGGCATAAGAATAGCCCCAATCTAAATGAGCAAGCCTTAGCGCATATTTGAAAAATCCAGGGTCCTCCATGTAGTAGTCCCTTAGCTCTGTCTCCTGTTCAGAGGTCAGGGTTACCTGAGAGCTGGAGTACATAGATATGACAAAATCGCCTGGCAACAAACGGGGCAAGGAATAACTCAGGTAGATCATAATTAGAGCAGCCAATCCAAAGGCAACAGCCATACCCAGCCATCTCGGCGTACAATGATTAATAGAATCAATCATTCCCTTTAACGCCTCAATTTATCAAGGACATCTTGTTTTGGGCGATTGGTATCCCTATACTAATTCCACCTTTTGTATAATGCCACTCAATGCCTTTTTGAGGGCTATATGCCGCCATGGATAGAGGATAGTATAGAGATATGGCTGGTAGCTCGTCTGCATATATTTCCTGGATTTTATGGACAATAGCCATGCGTTTTTTCGAATCCATCTCAGTGATTTGATCCTTGAGCAGCCTAAGCAGTTCCCTATTTGCGCCAAACCGAGCTGAATTGACTGAAGTAGATGCCTCAGGATCTATCATTAAGTTCAGTACCCTCGCATCACCCATCAATGCTCCATGGCCGGATATGGCCAAATCAAACTCCCATTTCTTAACACGCCCATCTGCCGTTGCCTGTTCCAGATTGACTAAATCTACACGAATGCCGGCACTCTCTAATTGTCGTTTTATTACCTCGCCGTCTCGATCCTCTATGCTCTCACCTGCTACAGTAATATTTGATGCCGTTATTTCAATCTTTAAAGGTTTTCCATCTATTTCATAAAAACCATCAATGCCCTTGATATAGCCTAAGGACTCTAATATCTGACGTGCCTCAAGAGGATCAGGCTTATAGGCTGGGGTATCTTGGTTATAGAATTCATGATCAGGCGGAAGCAAACCAAAGGATGCTGGAGATCCAAATCCACGATGAGCCTTATCAATTATTTCCTGTTGGTTGATAGCGTGAGCCAGGGCTTTTCGGAAATGCTTGTTGTTAAAAGGTGGTTTCTTATGGTTTATCATAAGTTTTTTATTCCAGCCCCAGCCGCTTTGGATTATAATCATACCCTTTTTCTCTAAGACCTTGGCCATATCAGGCTTAATGTTAGCAAAATCAACCGTCCGATTGGAAAGTGAAATAATTGGATCTCTCGCCTTTGTATAGATAAGGCGGTCCGCCTTTGGCCTACCCTGGTAATAGCCTGCAAATGCTTCATAAAGATAGGTCCCCTTAGTCTTATTGAAATCAATAAATTTATAAGGTCCGCATCCTATAAAGGCTTTAGGGTCACTGTATTTTCTTGGGTCATTTACACCTTGCCAGATATGTCTTGGCAGAATGGGCATGCTGCCTGCAACGTATGCCAAAAAAGGCGCAAACGGTCTCGCCAGTTTTATTGCAATACCATTCAGGCCAAGGGCTTCAGCGCCTTCAATATCCTCCATGGGAACCCAGTGATAGGGATGTTTTTTGTAATAGTTTACCGTAAAAACTACATCCTCAGGGCTAAACGGTGTTCCATCATGCCATTTAATCCCCTCCTGCAGCTCAAAAATAAACTTCAAAGATTCTGGATCATAGCTCCATGACTTTGCAAGCGCAGGAATATAGCCCTTATCATCTTTCCAGATAAGTGTGTCAAAAACCCAGCTCATGCGGATAAAGCCTGGCCCCCGAGGATAATGCCTATAAGGGTTAGGGTAGCCCCAGTCACCCTTGCTGTCGGCTATGCGTATTTCCCTAACCTCTGCTTCCGCAAACACTATTGCAATTGACAAAACCCAAAATGTCAGCAACGCCATGATAGTTTTTAGCCTAAGTCTTCTAATAAAATGCACCATTTTACACTCCTCTAAAATAAAAAAGCCACGGGCCTTGGGTTTCAACCTCAGCGGGCCTTCGTGGCTTTATTTTTATGGCTTCTATAAGTTGTTATTCTATAATCTTTAACTGATCTTCGTGATCAATATCAAACATAAATTAAACAATAGAGCCACAAAAGTCAATATTATTTCTTTTCTCTGCACAACCTACGCAGATTGTTATGAAAAGCCAGGGACCAAAGGGCAGAGATCAGAGGTCAGAGATCAGAGGTCCCGATGGAACAGCTCTCGCATTCCATCGGGCAAAGCAGAGATCAAGCGTCAATGATAAGTAATACTGCATAGGCCTCAGGGTAAATCTCTTTTCTCAGGCGCAAAAGTTATTCATCATTTTCATGGGGTGGAGATAACATTAAGTATCCTGCTGGAGAAAGATTTAACCTTCTTTCTCTCATCTCTCCACCATAGTAGATACACGGGTCTCCTTACCTTTGCACA
>JAGYMO010000193.1 GCA_018400255.1 Deltaproteobacteria bacterium | reverse complement strand
CGTTTCGCTGAGGTTTTTCAACCCTCGTGACGATGCCTACTGCATAATCTGGGCTTTAAAAGAGATTTCCCTTCTGCCCAGCGTTATTTCACCTCTCAGGGGCCAGGGTTTCAAGTTTCAAGTTTCTAATTTCAAGTTTCCAATTTCCAGTTTCAAGTTCAGTTATAATTGCTGGGGCATCAGGGTTTATTTTTTTAGCAATCTCCCCGGCTACTATGAGCTATGACCTATGAGCTAACAAACAAGCCCTCTGTAAGCTCTGCATGCCCCGTGAAATTGCGCAGCAAAGGTTATGGATATAACCTATTTCACTGGGGTGCCTCCGTGGTGAATAAGCTTTTTTGTAAAATAGTTGCTCTCAAAGATAATCGTCAGTGACTTCATGAATAACTTAGGGCTAAATACAGGAGGTGTCCGGAATACCAACATTGACTTTGAAATAAAGTCTCTACGTATTAACAAGCAAACCGTCAGATAAGGCTATCTGCCCATTTAATCGAATCCAGGTAACATGTGGGAAGCTTTTCTTCATTTATCCCCACCGCTGCCGCTGTCTCTGGCATCCTTTCCCAATTACCTGTTTCATACGATATAGCAAGAGTTAAATATTTTTTCAATTCCCCACTATTATATAAAAGCACATCCTTTATCTCTCTTGAAAGCGGCAATCTTTTCATTATATTTTCCATTGAATCGTCCAGGATGGCATCAATTAATGAAAAAAGCCCCACTACAAAAAGCTCTGAGCTAGGAACGGGGCAGCTGGCTACCTCTCCAATCATTTCACATAATCTGGCCCTGATAACAGACCTGCGAAATAACTCATTAGGCTTTTCATGTGATAAATCCGCCATTGCAATAATAGAAAGAAACCGCCTTATTCTTCTCTCCCCTAAAAGTGCAATAGCCTGTTTAATAGATGAAATTTTTCTGACTCTTTTGAAATAGGCTGAATTTATATACCTGAGTAATTTATAAGATATAGCTACATCCCGGCCAATCAGCCTTTCAAGTATTTGGAAATCAATCTCCTCCTTATTTGCCTCTACCATGACATTAAGGATATTTAGATCTGAGGCCGAAATGTCTTTCCCTTTTATTATCTCGGGCTTACAGAAAAAATAACCCTGGAAATATTTAAATCCCATTTCAAGGGCCTCTGAAAATTCTTCATATGTCTCTATCTTTTCAGCCAGAAGATGGACATCATACCTTGATAATCTTTTGACATTCTCCTGGATTTCTTTATACGGCGTTGATCTGAAATCTATTTTTATTAGATTTGATATAGAAATGAGAGGTTCCAATTCGGGTTTGTAATTAAAATCATCCATTGCCAGCATATATCCATCTCGTGTAATATCACGGCAGGCATTTACTACTTCCAACCCCGGCTCGACATCCTCTAATATTTCTACCACTATCTTATCCTTGGAAAATATCAAAGGCGCCTTTTCAATTAGCATATCCTCAGTGAAATTGATAAATGCCTTTTTTCTTCCAGTGATTTTTTCTATGCCTATGGTTAGGAAGCTATCAAAAAGAACCTTTGATGTAGCTGAATCTCCCTCTATGTCAGGAAAGATATTTGTAAGGCTATCTCTAAAAAGAAGCTCATATGCATAAACTCTCTTATTTCTTTTAAAAATAGGTTGTCTCGCTACATATACATCCATCAGAAGGCACCTAAAATATCTTTAGTGAAGCGGATGGTCCTTGTATAGCATTCTTATAGAACAAAAATATACTACTACTCAAAGGATAAATATCAGTAAGCAGACCAAAATTGTCCTTGACCAAAAGGCTGAAACCCCATATACTCCAGCCAAACGTAAAATGATACACCATGCTGTATATATAAGCAAATTATTTATCTGAAAATTGGATTTAACTATCTATAAAGGAAAATCATGATAGGCATATCAAAACTTTATTGCGGTACTGTAGAGGCGTCTGACCCTATAAGATATGGAAGAAAATCGAAAGACCTTCCGGCCCATCTTTTACAATTCTCTTCCGATAAAAAACCCGTCGTGGTGTGGAATATAACAAGGGAATGTAATTTGAACTGTATCCACTGTTACGCAAAGGCGGTTCATCACAGTAACGAAAAGGAATTGACAACCCAGGAAGGATTTGCCCTTCTTGATGACCTCGCTGAATTTGGGGCTCCAGTTATCCTGTTCTCCGGGGGAGAGCCTACAGTGAGACCGGATTTAACAGAATTGGCTAACTACGCTGTAGGTAAGGGAATGAGGGCGGTTATTTCATCCAATGGTACCCTTATTGATAAAAAAATGGCGGACGAATTAAAAAAGGTGGGCGTATCTTATGTAGGCATAAGCCTTGACGGACTGGAGGAGGTAAATGATCACTTCAGGGGGATGAACGGTGCCTTTAAAATGGCCCTTCAAGGGATAGATAACTGCCGCGAGGCGGGAATAAAGGTAGGCTTGAGATTCACCATAAACCAGTCCAATAAATCTGAGGTGCCTGGTATTTTCAATCTTATGGAAGAAAAAGAAATAGAAAGGATATGTTTCTACCATCTCGTCTATTCAGGGAGGGGATCAGATCTTATAGATCAGGATCTTTCACATGAAGAAACCAGGAAAATGGTTGATCTGATTATTGACGCAACAAAGGATATGTATGATAGGGGAAAGGTAAAAGAGGTCTTAACTGTTGATAATCATGCAGACGGACCTTATCTATACTTGAGGATGCTCAGAGAGAAAAACCCCAGGGCATCAGAGGTCTTAAAATTACTAAAGATGAACGGCGGAAACAGTTCGGGAAATGGAATAGGCTGTGTAAGCTGGGATGGTGAGGTTTACGCAGATCAATTCTGGAGAGAGCACAGCCTGGGGAATATCCTTAAGCGCCCATTCAGTCAAATATGGTCTGACAAAACTGATCCTTTTATAACAAAACTCAAAGATAAAAAGATATATGTCAAAGGAAGATGCTCAGATTGCAAGTGGCTGGATGTTTGTGCAGGCAACTTCAGGGCGAGAGGAGAATCTGTTAGCGGAGACATATGGGGAGAAGACCCGGCCTGTTACCTTACTGATGAGGAGATAGGAATAGGCTAAGATGTTATCTAAGATAAAAAACCTTTTTATATCCTTTTTCTCCTCTTTAAAACTTACTATCGTACTTTTGCTTATAATAGCAATTGTGTCAATTTTAGGCACAGTTATACCGCAAGGTGTTGATGTCTCGGGAAAAATAGAATCTGATCTATTAAACACATTTAAGTTTCTTCAATTATTTGATGTTTACCATTCCCTATGGTTTATCCTGCTCATGGTGCTTTTGTCCCTTAACCTTATTGTATGCTCATTAAAAAAAGCCCCTGCAGCCTGGAAACTTTATAGTATAATCCCCTCTCCTGACAGGAAAAAGCCCTTTGAAAATATTCCCTTAGATAGGATATTGAGGCTACAAAAAGATAAGGACCAGGTAATAGGTATTGTAAAAAATATACTGTTAAAAAAATACAAAAGGTTTAGAAAAAAAGACTTAGATGAAATCACCTTTCTGTATGGTGAAAAAGGTGCGTTCTCCCATTTTGGTATCTACATTATCCATATGAGCATTCTGATCATCATCACAGGCGCAATTGTAGGATCTTTAATGGGCTTCGAGGGTATAATGAATATACCTGAAGGAGAATCCAGCAACATCGCACGCCTTGTAAGGCATAATAAGGTTAAAAAATTTGATTTTACCATTAGATGCGATGCATTCTCAATTGAATACTATAGCAATGGAATGCCTAAGGAATACCGGTCAAGCTTAAGTTTTATTAAAGACGATAAGGTGGCTTACCAGGGACCCCTGTTAGTAAATCATCCTATAACCTTTCAAGATATAAGGTTTTATCAGGCAAGCTATGGAAAAATGCCGGGCGGTAAGGCTCATCTTAATGTAAAAAAGGGTGATGAAAATCCCAATCAATTAACAGCCATGCAAAATGATTCGTTTTACTTTAAAGAAGAGGACGCGGCAATAACCATAAAAAGGGTTGAAAAGAATTTCATGAATATTGGTCCCGCAGTCCTCATTGCAGTGCAAACATCCGATGCCGATTTCACCTTCTGGGTAATTAAAAACTTAAGCAGATTAAAATCACAAATACCAGGTCTTTTTGAAAAGTTTCCCAAATTTGACCCAGGAAGTTTTAAGCCCTACAATTTCACACTGAACAAGATAGAAGATACGTATTATACGGGCATTCAACTCAGTTATGACCCAGGAGTCTCTATTGTGGCAACGGGCTCCTTTATTATTATCATTGGAATTTTTGTAACCTTCTTCTCTTCCCATAAAAAGATTTGGGTACGGGTCGAAGGAGAGGGAGAGCAGGTCAAACTATCCGTTGCAGGCACAAGCAGCAAAGACCCGGTTGCCCTGCAGCGGGAGATAAACAATATATTAAAAAATATAAAAAATGAATTGGGTGAAGCATGATGATCAACACTGTAATACTTAGCTGGGTAACCTTTGTGTATTTTTTATCCTCCATTTTTTATATTCTAAAACTGGTTACAGGCAAACAACTCCCAGGTATCATTGCAACATATATTTCTCTCTTTGGCATTATAGTACAAACCATAGCATTAATACTGCGCTGGATTGAATCATATAAACTTGGGATTGGGCACGCGCCCCTTTCTAATCTTTATGAGTCCCTCATATTTTTCGCATGGGTTATAGTTTTGTTATATCTTATCATAGAATGGAGGATTAAAAGCAGGAAGCTTGGTGCATTTATTATTCCCTTCGCATTTATAGCCATGGCATTTGCCTCCTTCTCACCAAATGTTAAAAGTCGGATACAGCCATTGATTCCTGCCCTGCAGAGCAATTGGCTTATTAGCCATGTAATAAGCAGTTTTTTAGGATACGCCGCCTTTACAATTGCATTTGGGCTTGCACTTATGTACTTTTTAAAAGGAGATGAGAGGAAAAGAAAAAACGGCTTTTTTTCCAGGATATTACCCTCTAAAGATATCCTGGATGAACTTGCCTACCAAAGCATTGTTATGGGATTTATCTTTTTAACCCTTGGAATAATTACAGGCTCCGTCTGGGCTTACTCCGCATGGGGATCATATTGGAGCTGGGACCCTAAAGAAACATGGTCTTTAATCACATGGCTAATCTATGCGACAATACTGCATTCACGATTCGTTAGGGGTTGGAGGGGTAAGAGAATGGCTATATTGAGTATGATTGGATTTGCCTCTGTGCTTTTTACATATTTCGGTGTCAATTACCTTCCAGGTCTGCATAGCTACTTTTAAATAGTAATTATGATCAAATCAATAATATTCTGGGTTTTCTTAGGGGTTCATACAATACTATGGGCATCCTCCGGTATTCTTCTCTCCTTGTTTGCCAAAAACGACAAGACAATACATTTTTATATCGCATCTCCATGGTCAAGGATTATACTTTGGTTTGCCAATGTGCATGTAAAAATGACGGACTTGGATAAAATAGATAAAAATCAATCCTGTATTTACATTCCAAATCATCTCAGCTTCTTCGACATCTTTTCCCTTCTTGCGTATCTGCCGGTCAACTTCAAATTTATCCTTAAGGAGGAACTCATGAGGCTTCCAGTCTTCGGCTGGGCGGTGAAAAGGGCAGGCTATATAAGCATTGACCGCTCTTCCCCCTCAAAGGCAAGATACACCTTTAAACAGGCAGTGAAGAAAATTCAATCTGGAAGTTCGATAGTAATATTTGCTGAGGGGACAAGGAGCAAGGACGGCACTCTCCAACCATTAAAGAAGGGGGCATTTCAACTGGCTGTAGCATCTGGCTCTCCTATAGTGCCAATAGCAATTAAGGGCAGTAATA
>JAGYMO010000192.1 GCA_018400255.1 Deltaproteobacteria bacterium | reverse complement strand
GATCTTCCTGCGTTCTATTCCCCTTATTATTACGTGATGTAATATTCCGGGAGTGTCTAATCTCGCTGTTCTTGGCATAGGGTCATCTTATTTATAGCATTTTAATATGTCAATTTATTTTATTATTTAAGGACGTCCCGGTTTACACCGCTCGAAAAGCCCTTCATTACGTAGTATCCGGTGAGCTAACTAACAATTTTGTCAAATGTGTAGGTTTACCAGCCTCTGGCTGGCTTGCCCGCCGTTTTTATGGAGGGTCTGACCCTTTTTTTTCTTATTCTATTGGCAGTTGACCACAATCTTTTATACGAACCTGCTTCGATGGTTGCCCACTCTCTGACCCCAATGCCTCTATGTCTCTGACCACATCCATGCCGTCGGTCACAGCTCCAAAGACCACATGCTTTCCGTCCAGCCAGGAGGTTGTGGTCGTGGTAATAAAGAATTGTGAGCCATTTGTGTGAGGACCTGCATTTGCCATTGACACAATCCCTGGTTTCGTGTGGCTGAGCGTGAAATTCTCATCATCAAACTTGCTGCCGTAGATAGATCTGCCACCTGTCCCGTTATGATTGGTAAAATCACCACCCTGAATCATGAATTCCGGGATGATCCTGTGAAACGTACTGCCCTTGAACCCAAAACCCTTTTCACCTGTACACAAGGCACGGAAATTCTCAGTTGTTCTTGGAACAATATCTGTTTGTAGTTCAATCACTATTCGCCCTAACAATTCGTCATCAGCCTCAACGTCAAGAAAGACGTTTACATTTTCCATAATGTTCTCCTTTTTGTAGCGTTGATAAAGAAATTCATACTCATATATTTCAAGCAGCTCCTGTATGTTCATGTGCAACTGGTTTGACGGGCATGGTGCCAATTAATCTAATATCAAATGGTTAGCACAGCCAGACCCCAATTGAGACGCTTGGCATACCGTTTTTGGCTCGACGGCGGGTTCAAACGGGGAGTTTTTACTATTTATTCAATTTTTTCTGGAGGAGGTCGGCAAGGGTGCCGAAGGACCCGGATGATTTCCCGCTGCTTTCTGCCATATTCTTTTTGTAATCATCGACCTCCTGGGAGCCATCTTCATTTGAGATCATCAGCAGGGAGACGCGTCTCGCCTCTTCGTCAATTTTCCCTATCTTCACTTCAATGGTCTGGCCTTGTTCCAGGACTTCTCCGGGATGCTTTATCCTTTTGGTTTTTCCGAGTTCTGAAATGTGCACAAGGCCGTCTATGCCGGGTTCGAGGGTTATGAAAGCACCAAATTGGGTAAGGCGCGCGACCTTGCCTTTGTGGGTGGAGCCTTCCGAATATATCTGACCTATATTGATCCATGGATCGGGCTGAATCTCCTTGAGGCTGAATGAGAACTTGTCATTTGCCCAATCCAGTTTCATGATGGCCACATCGACCTTTTGGCCAACGGAAAGGACACTCTCAGTATCCTCCACGCGTCCCCATGAGATCTCGGAGATGGGGATCAGTCCTTCGAGCCCCCCGATATCCACAAAGGCCCCAAATTTCCTGATGGAGGTTATTTCTCCCTGGACGGTCATCCCTTCTTCCAAAGATTCCCGCAGGGCTTCTTTCTGTTTTTGCCGCTCCTCTTCCAAAATGACTCTGTGGGAGACAATAATGTTACGGCCCTTTTCTCCATACTCGATGATTTTAAAGGTCATTTTCTGGCCAATAAAGGGTTCGGCGTCCTCGACCCTTTGGTGTCCCATCTGGGAATAGGGACAAAAAGCACGAATGTTTCCCGCAACCTTGACTTCAAATCCCCCCTTGACTTCCTTGTCAACAAGGCCTTCAACAGGGATTCCACCCTCATAGACATCTTCCAAATGGGCGTTCGCAACGGCACCGCCGCTGATCCGCGTGGTAAAAAGTTTTTCGTTGTTTCTGGAAGAAAGAAAATAGGCCTCTATTGTATCTCCCTCTTTTATGACGCAATGGCCTTCATCATCGGTGAATTCGTCTGCAGCGATAAAACCTTCCGATTTGTCGCCCAGATCAATGAAGACCCAATCTTTCGTAATCTTGATGACCTCGGCCTTAATTTTTTCGCCGGGGTTGAAATAGGCCGGTTCAACAACGCTCTTGTTAAGCAATTCTTCAAATTTTTCTTCGGTTTCTGTTCCCATCAAATTATCCTCGTTTTATTCTTTCAATTGCAGTGCTCACTGAACTATAATTATTCAGATTAAATTCCTGCCCTATTATTAACCGCTCCCCGCGTAAAAACCTCAACATATAGATGGCAAAATCACGAGCTTCGTTCTCTACACCCCTTTTGGACTTTAATAGATCAGCCGCTGCTATATTTATAGTGATTACACACTGCTTCTTAATATCAATTATTTCCGGGCAGAGTCTCCTTGATTCGGGAATCTCTTTTGCCTTTGATATATAACCTTTTTGTCTGCTCCACGTATAATCATTCAAATTTCCAACGATATCAGCTCGAATAAAGCTCAACGATATAGTTAAAACGCTCGTCTCCGTCAGGGGGTTTGATGTGTGCCGGCTTCAGGACGGTATCAATGAGGTCATTCGCCTTCACTGTCACATGGGCCTTTACGGCATCTGGCACCTTAGGCTTGGCTTACTTTGGAGGACTAAAAATCCACATCTTTTTTACTTTTGCAATAGTATCCCATCTCATTGAAAATAATTATGACTTGCGAGCTACTCTGAGTGCTTAACAACTATTTTGCAGAAAAATTTCTGTGTAGTCAATATTCTTCGGCTCTTATTCCTTGGCTCTTAAAAATTCAACCAAAGATTGTTTTATTAGAATCAGTTTTCAGGGTGGCTGTCAATAGATATTAGTGCTTGCCTGCCATCATTCTAGAGGGCCTCCCCGCCGTTATTTCTACCCGCCTTCCGTCTGGAGGGTCTGACCCCTTTGTTTTTTGATATATACTTACGTGCGGACGTCCTGTTATTTTATCTTTTTTATCTTGATCCCTTTTTTCAACACAGAAGGTTTAGTAGTCAAAGGAGCCTTTTTTAATAATACAGAAGGTTTCGTGACAATCTTGATAGGCCCGAGATAATTATTATCCTCACAAACCTCTGTTTGGGTGTTCACCGTGGGTCGGGGTCGGACCAAGCTATCCTATTGAAATTCAATGATAATCGTCCC
>JAGYMO010000191.1 GCA_018400255.1 Deltaproteobacteria bacterium | reverse complement strand
CGCATTCATCCACGGCTAAAGCCGTGGCTTTCTGCGGTCGGGGTAAAAATTCACTTATTTTTTTCGAGACCCTCCCTTTTTTCCTTTTGCGGCTTTTTTCTCTTCCTTTCCTTCCTCTTCACCAAATTTTTTCAGTTTTTGGGCTAATTCGGCAAGTCTCTCGCTGACAAGATAGTTAATTGTACCCTTAGGATAACTGCCATCAAGTTTTATTTTTCCCGCCTCTTTCCCAGTCATTATCTCTATGCCCTCGTCAATTGTCTTTACCGCATAGATGTGAAATTTCCCCTCCTCTACAGCCTTTACCACATCCTTCCTAAGCATAAGGTCTCTTACATTACTCTGTGGTATCATTACCCCCTGGCTGTTGTTAAAGCCAATTTTTCTGCAGCAATCATAGAAGCCCTCAATCTTTTGATTAACTCCACCAATCGCCTGGACTTCTCCGTTTTGATTAACTGAGCCGGTAACCGCTATGTTCTGTTTTAACGGCACACCAGAAATACTCGAAAGTAAGGCATATATCTCTGTAGATGAAGCGCTGTCACCGTCCACACCACTATATGATTGTTCAAACGCGACACTGGCGCTTATGGTTAGGGGCTTATCCTGGGCATATTTTTTTCTCAAATATCCGCTTAAAATAAGAATGCCTTTGTTATGCGTATTTCCAGACAGGTCTGCCTCTCTTTCAATATTTATAATACCTGACCTGCCGATAGAAGTAGATGCCGTGATACGGGAAGGCATTCCAAACATGTAGTCGCCAAGATTATAGACTGCAAGCCCGTTAACCTGTCCGACTGCCTCACCATCCACATCAATCATCAAGGTTCCCCTGTCAATCATTTCCTGTATGTGCTCCTCAACCATATTGGACCTAAAAATCTTATCCTTTATGGCCCTGTCAACATGTTCCTCCTCTACAATCGTTTTGTTATCCTGGCTTGCCCAGTAATCAGCTTCCCTAAGTAAGTCAGTAATAACAGGGAACCTGATTGAAATTTTTTCCTTCCTCTCTGTCATACGGACTGCGTGTTCAATTAATGCGGCTACTGCCTTCTTATCAAATGGCCTTAATTTATCCTCATCCTTCTTCATCTTTATAAACTCTGCGAATTGCATCATAGATTCTTCGTTGTTATTCATAGAGGTATCAAAGTCTGCCCTTACCTTAAAAATCTTTTTTACATCATCATCATAGAAGTAAAGAAGATGGTATAGATAAGCGTCTGATATAATAGCAACCTTGATCTCGACTTTAACAGGCTCTGGCTTAAGGCCTGAGGTGGTAAAGAGATAAAATGGATCGTAGGTCTGAATTTCCATTTTTTCAGTTTTTAGCGAACGTTTAAGAGACTGCCAAACGCCAGGCTCCATAATTGCGTCAAGAAGGTTCAGCACCAAATAACCCCCATTTGCCTTTAAAAATGAGCCCGCCTTTATTTTAGTAAAATCGGTCCTCCAAACACCGCTTCTGTCAACTACCTTCTCGATGCTTCCAAAAAGATTTTTATACGTGGGGTATGATTCAATAATTACAGGTGGTCCCTCCTGGTTTTCATTGTCTACCAAAAGGTTTACCTCATAAGGCGAAAAAGAATCGCCCTGGGCAATCATAAAAGGAAGGCCGGTAAGAGCCTGCTGAGACTGTTGCGTGAATATTTGAAGATTATTAGTCATATCCTCAATCATCTCATCCAGGTAATTGCTCACCTTTTCCCCCTTAAATTTCTTCCTTATCGGTGAGGCCGTTTCATTGGCCATTTGCTTAAACATCAAGTGGTCCATTTTTTCGACGTTTTCCTGAAGGCCTTTTTGCATATCCCTAAGCTCAAGGAATATTTGATCAATATCCTTTTTGAGCTCTGAGTACTTTGCCTTAATTTTCTCGAACTCATCCTTGGGAAACCTGCCTTTCTCCACCATTGACTCAACCTCGTCGATATCCACCGGATTACCATCAATAAGAGGCATGATCCCTGGACGCCTAACCTGGCCAACCTGTATATCTACAAGGGAAAAACCTTGTTCTCGAACCTTTTTATCTAAATTTTTAAAGAACTCCTTACCTTTTTTTTCATATTCCTCCATTATCTCTTTTTTTCTATTGAGATAATCTTGACTTTCAAAGAGCTGCGGCACATCCCTTTTCAAGGCCTCTACAAAACCGTGGATTTCCTTTTTAAATACCCGGCCCAAACCTGCCTTAAGTTGAATAAGTATAGGTGCTTCCGTGTTTTTGAAATTATTTACGTAACAAAGATCCTCCGGCACACCGCCCTTTTTCTTCGATATTTCCTCAAGCAATTTTTTAACAGTTGATAGCCTGCCAGTATGCGGGACACCGGTGACAAAAATATTATAACCTGGTTTGTTTATACCCATTCCAAAGCGAAATGCCTCCACACCCCTTTTTTGTCCAATAATTTTTTCTAGAGGCTTAATATCTTCTGTAGTGTCAAATGGCAATAAAGCGAGATCAACCTTCCATCGAAGGTTGTCAACAGGGACAAGGTGATCTGATTTTTCTTCCTGCATCTATAGTCTCCTTGATTTTGTAATTAATTCCTTATTTATTGAGCTGTTTCTTTGAACAAGCATGTAAAAAAATCCAATGGAATAAAGCCACATGAGAAATGCTGAAAAAGTTTTACGGGAAAAATTATTTTACCTTTATCTTGAAGGAATGAGATATCTCTTTCCTTTGTTTGGGCATAACAATGGTCAAAATGCCATCCTTATAAGTTGCATTTACATCATCAACCTTTACGCGGCATGGAAGTTTAATGCGGCGAGAGAAAGATATGACCTCTCTGTTCTCGCTATAACTGTTTTTATCTTCATTCATCGATTGCTTGGCCGCGCCGCCGTTTATGTTTAAAAAATCCTCTTCAATAGAAACATCCAGATCTTCCGGATTCACCCCAGGTATAGTAATATTAAATATAAGGTAATCATCATTCTCAGATTGTTCAAATGCAGGGTAATCCCTAAAACTGCTTGGTAAAATATTCATTCCAAGATCATCGCATAACCTCAAGAAAAGGCGATCAATGTCCTTTTTAAGCTTAAACATCTCTTGATCTTTCCATATGATAAGCCCTGGCATACTAGACCTCCTTAATGATACAAAAAAAACAAACTTATGTGCTCTGCCTTCCGGCTGCCGACCTTTTAAAAACAATAACAGTCTTTTATTTTAAAATCTAACGCTCTAAGATGCAAGAAAATTTTCTATAATTGATTATTTGGCAGGCTTAGAAACATTATTGAAAAAATAATCGTTGAAGGATAAGTCAACTACTATCCCTGGAAGGGATCGCTTGAGGGTCAGAGGCACAAAGGCACACAGGCACTGAGTTCTTGAGACGCAGTATTTCTTCTTTGTGCCTGCCTGTGCGATGCACCTGTCTGCGTGCGAATACGCACAGGCAGG
>JAGYMO010000190.1 GCA_018400255.1 Deltaproteobacteria bacterium | reverse complement strand
TACATAACGATAATCATGCTTGACATGAATAATACTGTCTCCTATACTTTTAGGAATGTAACTACAAAAACTTACGAAATATAAATACCAAAAATTCTTCTTGATATAACCAAATGAAAAATTCACCAGATAAGGAAAAAAACCAAATGGATGAAGCCAAGGAGCTTCGTGAGTACATAAATAAAACAGAGTCTTCAATCTTGGAAGAGGAAGACCCTCACTATTTAGAAAGACTTATCAAAGAGAATGCCGCCTTACATATCGTCTGCCGCCAGGTGCACTCGCTTCAAAAACCCAAAAAATTAGCCCGCAAGATGGTTCATATACTCAGAGAAATATTCGGATATACCTATGGCTCATTCCTCTTAATTGACGAATCAAGCAGGACTCTTATACCCCTTGCCTTTTTTGATGAGGAAAACACATCTTCCGCTGATAAAAAAATTGGAATTAATAACGTTGGCCATATAAAAACAGGCAAAGGCATCACTGGCATAGTAGCACAAACCGGCCAAAGCATCAGGATAGATAATGTAAAAAAGGACCAGCGCTATATATCAAAAAGGCCGGACACCCTCTCTGAACTTTGTGTACCAATTTTCATCGACAAAAAGGTGATCGGAGTAATAAATCTTGAATCAATAGAACTAAACGCCTTCACAGAAGATGATCAGCTTTTGATGGAAACTATCTCGAGCCAGATTGGTGTTGCTATAAAAAACGCACAGCTTTATGAGGAATTAAGCAAGGAGCTAAAAAAGGAAAATCAGGCAAAAAGATTCTTAGAGCAAAGTAAAGAAAAATACCGTAATCTTTTTGACAATATAAGCGATTTTATTTATACCCATGATCTCGAGGGACGTTTCATAACTGTCAACAGGGCAACAGCAGAATCTCTTGGTTATGCAACGGATGAACTTATCGGAAGAAGTATAAGTGAATTTATGCTGCCCGATTATCGCAAGGCCTTTTATGATGAGTACATAAAAAAAATCAAGGATAAGGGCTCCTATAAGGGTATATCAACGTACTTGTCAAAGGATAATAAAAAATTCTACATAGAATACATCAGCACACTTATTAAAAAGAAAGGCGAGGACCCATTCGTTTATGGATCAGGAAGAGATATCACCGAAAAAATTAAGACTCAACGACAAATGAACAATTTACAGGAACAGCTTTTTCAGGCCCAGAAGATGGAGGCTATAGGCACACTGGCAGGTGGAGTTGCCCATGATTTTAACAACATCCTTATGGCAATACAGGGCAATGCCTCTTTGATGCTTATGGGAATTGACTCAGACAATCCCTATTATAAAAGATTAAGGACTATTGAGCAGTCTGTTGAAAGTGGGGCTGATCTCACCAGACAGCTCCTGGGTTTTGCACGGGAAGGTAAATATGAGCCGCGGCCTGTTGATATAAACAGGTTTATAGATAAAACATCTTCCCTGTTTGGAAGGACAAAAAAAGAAATCAAGATCTATAAAAAATTCCAAAAGGACACCTGGAGTTTAAAGGTAGACCACGGACAACTTGAGCAGGTATTATTTAATATTTACGTAAACGCATGGCAGGCAATGTCTTATGATAGCAGCGATAAAATGGAAGGCAGCAAGGAAGGTCCAAAACTTTATCTTGAAACAGAGAATGTTACGCTTGCGAGAGATGACGCAAAAACTTACGGCCTAACGCCAGGAAACTATGTTAAAATATCTATATCCGACAACGGAATAGGCATGGACAAGGCTACTATAGGAAAAGTTTTTGAGCCGTTCTTTACAACAAGGCAAATGGGACGGGGTGCAGGTTTAGGCCTTGCTTCCGCCTATGGTATAATTAAAAATCATGGCGGGATTATAGATGTTACAAGTAGCAAGGGCAAAGGATCAACATTTGCCATATTCCTGCCAGTAGGTGAAATGCACCAAAAGGATGATTCTCTAACAAAAGATAAGGACAAAATACAAAAAGGAAATGAAACAATCCTCCTCGTTGATGATGAATATATTGTAATCGATATTGGAAAAGATATGCTGAGCGCATTGGGATACCACGTTTTAACAGCGGGAAGTGGTAAAGAGGCAATCCAGATCTACAGCGCAAATAAAAATGATATTGCCATGGTTATCCTTGACATGATCATGCCGGATATGGGTGGCCGGGAAACGTACAAAGAACTCAGAGGCATAAACAACGATGTAAAGGTTCTTCTTTCAAGCGGATACAGCATTGATGGGCAGGCAAAGGAGATAATGGAAAATGGATGCAATGGGTTTATACAAAAGCCATTCACAATAAGTAATATCTCCAACAAGGTTAGGCATGTCTTGGAAAGCTTTTAAAAAAATCTTACGAAATGTGTTTGTTTGGTATACGTGGATATAGTTTTTGAAGTGTTACTTTTCATACATAATTGATTCGGCAAAATTTTTTGAGCTCACGAAAAAAAGGAGTTAGCTTATGAAGCTAGCTCCTCTTATTTTATGTGGTGCCGAAGGCGGGACTTGAACCCGCACAGGCATACACCTACTAAGCCCTG
>JAGYMO010000189.1 GCA_018400255.1 Deltaproteobacteria bacterium | reverse complement strand
CCAGAGATCCTCGGCAACGCCTTTCGGTGCCTCCACCACAACCTCCCCTGCAGGCAAGGTTATACCAGGCCAGGTAACATGGAAGAAAAACATGCCTGAAATCGCCGCAGCCCATAGTATACCGTATGTTGCCACAGCATGCCCGAGTTACCCCATAGATCTCATAAATAAGGTAAAAAAGGCTGCAAAGATTAAAGGGCCCGCCTATATCCATATACTTTCCGTCTGTCCCACAGGCTGGAGACTTCCTCCAGAGCTTTCCATAAAGGCTGGCCGCCTCGCGGTTGAGACAGGTGTGTTTCCCTTATATGAGGTAGAGAATGGACGCTATCGGTTTACCGGGGAGATTAAAAGATTAAGGCCTGTAAAAGAATATTTACAAATCCAGGGTCGGTTCAGGCATCTCAGCGAAGAGATGATAGATACAATCCAAAAGAGGGTCGTTGAAGAGTATGAAAAAGTAAAGAAAAGAGTAAAGATGACCGAAGGAGATTAAATGAGCCTAAAGGGTATCGATCAAATATTAAAAAAATTTGAATACAGGGAATCTGCAATAATTGCAATACTGCAGGAAGTTCAAGAAAAGCAAAACTACCTGCCCGAAAAGGATTTAGAGTATATATCAGAAAAACTTCCAATACCTCTGACAAGGATATACAGAATAGCATCCTTTTACAACGCATTCAGCCTCAAGCCTCGTGGAAAACACATCATAAGCGTTTGTCTCGGGACTGCCTGCCACGTCAGGGGAGCCCCAATGGTACTTGACAGGCTTAAATTGGAGCTTGGTATAGATATAGGCGAAATGACAGAGGATGGGCTGTTTTCCCTTGAAACAGTTAATTGCTTGGGTGCTTGCGCCATGGGCCCTATCGTTGTTTTTGGAAAAGAGTATCATGGGCAAATGACACCTGCAAGAGTAGAGTCCGCAATCAAAAAATACAAAAAAACATCTAAGGAATAAAGATGAAAAAGATTAGCAGTCTTCAGGAGTTGGATAAAGCCAGACAAGAGATCTTGGACAGAATAGACCCTGAAAAGCCAGTTGTGACAATTACCTCGGGAACCTCTGCCAGGGCATATGGATCCGAAAAGGTGATAGATACCTTGCGAAAAGAATTAAAAAAGCAAGGACTAACAGGAAAAATAGATATAAGGATAACAGGCGGCCAGGGCTTTGATGAGAGAGAGCCCCTTGTTATGGTTAGCCCCCAAGACATACTTTATCAGCAAGTTAAGCCTGCGGATATTGCAGATATAGTTAGCGAAACACTGATAGGAAATAAGGTTGTAGACCGCCTTCTTTACAAGGACGCTGAAACGGGTGAAACCGTTTTACATAAAATGGACATACCATTCTATAAGGCGCAGAGCCCTTATATCTTTGGGAATAATAGCAAAATCGACCCAACCTCATTAGACGATTACATTGCAATAGGCGGCTATTCTGCCCTGGCAAAGGTTTTACGCGAAAACTCCCCCGAAGAGGTAGTCGAAATGATAAAAAAATCAGGCCTTCGAGGAAGGGGAGGCGGCGGCTTTCCTACCGGCAGGAAATGGGAGTCATGCAGAAATGCCCCCGGCAAAAAACACTACGTAATTTGCAACGCTGATGAAGGCGACCCGGGCGCTTACATGGATAGAGGGCTCCTGGAAGGAAATCCTCACAGCGTACTAGAAGGCATGATGATCGGTGCCTATGCTATAGGCTCAGATGAGGGTTATGTTTATGTGAGATATGAATATCCGCTTGCCTCTGAAAACGTTGAGCGTGCTATTGAGCAACTGAGAACGTATGGATTGTTAGGAAAAAATATTCTTGGTACACATTTTAATTTCGATATTACGGTAAGCAGGGGCGGTGGTGCATTTATCTGCGGCGAATCAACGGCACTTATGGCCTCACTCGAGGGGAAGGCGGGTGAGCCAAGGGCGAAACATATTCACACCGTTGAAAGCGGCCTCTGGGATCAACCGACTGATCTTAATAATGTGGAGACATGGGCAAATGTGCCGCTTATCATAAACAAAGGCGTTGACTGGTACACGAGCATTGGCACTGAAGGCAGTAAGGGCACCAAGATTTTCTCCCTTGTTGGCAAGGTTAAAAACACCGGCCTTGTCGAGGTACCTATGGGAATAACCATAAGAGAAGTTGTTGAAAATATCGGCGGCGGCATCTCCGGAAACGGTAAACTTAAGGCCGTACAGACCGGAGGGCCTTCAGGGGGCGCTATACCCACCTCACTCATAGATATGCCCATAGACTACGACAGACTCACTGAGGTAGGCTCCATGATGGGGTCTGGCGGCATGATTGTCATGGATGATAAAACATGCATGGTAGATATTGCCAAATACTTTATGAATTTCCTAAAGGACGAAAGCTGCGGCAAATGCACAACATGCAGGGAAGGAACCCGGCGCATGTACGAGGTTCTTAACGCAATTACCGAGGGTAAAGGTAAAGAGGGCGACATTGAACTCTTAGAAGATTTAAGCTGGATCGTTGCTGAAGGTTCTCTCTGCGCCCTTGGCCAGACAGCACCCAATCCTGTGCTCAGCACCATAAAATATTTCAGGGATGAGTATGAGGCCCACATTAAGGAAAAAAGATGTCCGGCAGGCGTGTGCAAGGCCCTCATAACCTATTCCATCGATGAAGCAAAATGTACCGGCTGCGGGGTATGCAAAACCGTGTGCCCGGCAGACGCGATTACCGGCAAGAAAAAGGAGCTTCACACAATAGACCCTGATACATGTATCCGGTGTGGGGCATGTTTGGCCGCCTGTAACTTTGATGCCGTTAAAGTAGTTTAAATCTCGTTACTCATATAAAAGCGTAAGCAAATAATTAGCAATAAGGTAAAGGTTATTTAAAGATGATTAAATTTACAATTGATGGAATTGAAGTAGAGGCAGAAGAAGGGCAAAATGTTCTTCAGGTCGCCTTAGACAATGGCTTTGATATTCCTCATCTATGCTACCATGAGGCCCTTGAGCCTTATGGCGCATGCCGCCTTTGTCAGGTAGAAATTACCAGAGGCAACAGAACAAGGCTTACTACATCCTGTAATTATCCGGTGCAGGAGGGGATTAAGGTCCAAACAAAAACGGAAAAGGTTATAAGGGCCAGGAAGCTGGTCATAGAGCTTTTGCTTGCCAGAAGCCCTAATGTGCCGGTTATTAAAGAGTTGGCTGAGGAGTACTCCGTAGGAACGCCACGATTTAGCCTTGACAATGACGACTGCATCCTCTGTGGATTATGCGAACGGGTCTGCCGGGAAGTCGTTGGTGTTGAAGCCATTTCCTTTCTTGGACGCGGGTCCAGCAGAAAAGTAGGTCCGCCACTGGAGATTAATCCTCAAACATGTATAGCCTGCGGTGCATGTGCTTATGTCTGTCCAACCAATTGCATAAAGGTTGAGGAGAACGAAAACGAGAGAACTATTGTCCGATGGGGAAGGACACTTCCCATGAAAAAATGCAAGGTCTGTGGAAGGAGCTTTGCCCCGTGGTTTCAGCTCGACTATTTTGGAAAAATCACCGAAGGAATCCCAAAGGATTTCTGGGATAAATGCCCTGACTGCAGATGATTATTCCGCAATAAAAAACTGAGAGCTGATAAAGACAACGCCGCACATAAAAGAGTTTTTACAAAAATTACATCTCAACGAGAATAACTACAATGGACTGTATATTTTGCAAAATCATCTCTGGGGATATACCCGCAATAAAGGTGCTTGATGAGGAACGCGTGATTGCCTTTATGGATATAAATCCGTCAGCCAAGGGTCACCTTCTTGTTGTGCCTAAAAGGCATGCGGAAAATATTTTCGAAATAGAAAAGGATGATCTATCAGCGGTTTTTCACGCCGTAAAGAGATGCGCCATGGCTATAAAAGAGGCATTAAACGCTGATGGGGCAACAGTACTCCAGCTTAACGGGAAGGCCTCTGATCAGGTTATTCCCCATCTTCATGTCCACATAATTCCTCGCTGGAACAATGATGGCCTGTCTATATCAACGTGGGAAATGAAGCCCGGTAATATGGAAGAAGTTCAAGCCTTGGCAGATCAGGTTAAAAAATATATGCCGGCTTATTGATGGTAAAGGCTGAGACCCTGCAATCATAATAGTTGCAGTTAACAGTAAAAACGTAAACTATCAGGCCTTAAAGCCGGCCCTTAGAAAGTAATTTCTAGTCTGGTTTTGCCCAAATTATCAGCTATCAAGCCCTTCAAAGCCCTGAATTAACCCTAAAGCCGCCATGAATACAGTATCCCTGCCATCATTATTATGCTCCAAGATTTTTGTAAGCAAAAATTGTTAGCCGACACTATTCAGCAATCATGTAGGTAGCCTCCCCTCCCCCCCAAGCAAACACAAGGAAAAAAAAGCACGCATCTTGACAAACCCCAAAATCATAGTAATTTTTTATTAAGATTTTAAAAGGGATTTTCTTTATAAGGGCTTTACTACATTATGTACTATAAAGGAGGTAGGGCTATGATTATAAAAAACAGCTTGGACAATTTGTCACGATGGAGATGGGATGATACGTTTGAGGAATTAGAACGCATGAGACAGGAAATTGAAAGGCTTTATCAGTATCCTGCAATGAAACTATTCAGGGGGCGTTCATCAGGTGTTTTTCCAGCAATTAACATTACAGAGGAAAATGATATCTATTATCTCCGCGCAGAGCTACCCGGGATCAAGGCAGATGATCTAGGGTTATCTATAGCGAACAACACTGTTACCATTGAAGGTGAACGCAAATCAGATCCTGAGGATGAAAACACCAAATACCATAGAAGAGAGAGAGACGCGGGAAGGTTTAGCAGGAAGATTACCTTACCGGCTCAGATTGATGAGTCAAAGGCTGACGCAAAATGCAGCAACGGGATACTGACCATAGTGCTGCCAAAGGCAGAATCTGCAAAACCTAAAAAAATTGCTATTACGGCAGTGTAACGCTAACACCGCGGATGAAAGGAGGTATAAATATGGCTGAAACAAGCAAGTCTTTGCAGGCAAAGGAGAAGAGGGGACCACTATCTGTTGCTGAGCAGATCGACCAGGGTCCGACATTTACCCCTGATGTTGATATATTTGAAACGGATGGCAACATTTTGGTTGTCGCGGATATGCCTGGTGTAACACCGGAAAATATCGACATCGATCTTCGTGAAAACACCCTTACGCTATCCGGGAAAGTATCATCTCCGGAGGGACCCGATGAGGTAGATATATTAAGAGAATACGAGACTGGTACCTATTTTAGGCAATTTACGCTCTCTGAGATGATTGACCAACCACACATAGACGCTAAAATGACAGATGGCGTTCTTAGGTTGACCTTGCCAAAGGTTAAACCCGTAGAACCCCGCAAGGTAAAGGTAAAAGCTGAATAGGCCTTGGCCTTCGATAAAAAAGTGGATCTTGGGTCCCCTATAAAGGTATGGGGGATCTAAGAAGAACTATATCTGCCTTTTTTAAGTCAAACACTGTCGGCTGAAACCGATAGCTTAAGGGTCATACGAACAAATTAGAGCGTTACTTCGGGCAGGGCTGTTCTCTTGTTGCTTCCCCGCTTAGTTTTTTACGAATTTACGTGCCTTATACTGCTGATCTCTTTGCTTAAAAGCCCTGCCAGGATAGCCCATGAATAAAGATCGCGAAATGACTCAAACTATCCGCAAACAGATAATCAACCTCCTGCTTGATGGTGATTTTTCTGCCAAAGAAATCTCCCAAACAGTCAAAATCAGGGAGAAAGAGGTATATGATCACCTTGCACATATATCAAGGTCAGTGTCAGCCCACAACAAAACACTTGTTATTGCACCTATCCATTGTCTTTCCTGTGGCTATGTCTTTAAAGATAGAAAACGCTTCACCCGTCCGAGCCGATGCCCCCTTTGTAAAGGTAGGCGCATTGAAAAGCCGAGGTATAGGATACGTTAGGGAAAATCAATTGTATAAATGAGCAGGGCGATAAAATCCTTCTTTTTTCTTGTTATGCCTTTCTAAGCGATCTTCTCAAGCTCTCTGTTTTGGCTTTATCCACCTCCATAGTCTTTGGATCGATGACAACACTATAATCTTCCCTTGCTCCTCTCAAGGTCACATAGCCGTTTAAAAAATCCCTCATAACCATTCCTACATCCCTCTCAAGAGGATCACCATAACCCCCTCCCCCGGCGGCATCCATGATAACAATATCACCTGATTTTATCTGGGTTAGGCCATAGGGGTCTCCGGCAATGTTGTTGACAAGAAATTGAGCCCTCGAACCATCACCACCGCCGAAGAGGCCCTTTGCAGGGTAACGAAATCTGCCTGACTGTATGCCAAGATTCACAGGCCCTGATGGTGCATAATCATCATCCGGCACCCTAAAAAACACCCTTCTTCCCAATCCACCCTTGAATTTCCCTGGCCCTCCTGAATCCGGGAGAAGCGCTCTTTCTTCTACGATAAGGGGTGTGTCACTTTCAAATATCTCAACAGGCGTGTTTGCACCATTTGCAGGAAATATACTTACATAATGACCATCTTCCTTATAACTGGCCCCCATTCCACCCCCTCGGATAATAACAGAATGCCATGGTGAAGTATCATTTCTCTTCCCGTAAAAGACATTCATTGTTGCCGGCGTACCGCCACTGCCGGCGATAACGTTCTCCGGCATAACCTCCGCTAACGCCCTGTAGATAATCTCGGTCAAAAAATGTCCTATCTGCATTCTCGCCGCAACTGCAGCGGGAAACCTGCAGTTTACTACACTGCCTTCAGGGGCCTTCATGGTTATAGGCTTAGCGCACCCCTCGTTATTAGGCATTTGGGGATCAAACATGCTCTTAATAGCCATAAAAACGTATGCATACGTAAAATTAAATACAACATTGCCACCCCAATCAACCTGGGGGGAAGAACCGTCAAGGTCAACGATTACATTGTCTTTCTTTATCTCAACGGCTGCCTTTATTATAACGTCACCTTTGCCTTCCCTTTGTTCTATGATGCCCTCTCCTCTGTATAAACCATCGGGTATCTTCGCAACCTCACCCCTCATGCTCTTTTCTGTAAGGCCTATTATATCATCGGCAAGGTCATCTATATTTTCCAGGCCTGTCTCTTCAAGCATCTGGCATATTTTCTCGCTGCAAACATGGTTCGCTGCTATCTGGGATCTAATGTCGCCAGTTACATCATCCGGTGTTCTCACATTCCAGCGAATCATCTCCATAACAGCCTCGTTTAAAACCCCGCGATTGTAAAGCTTAACGAGTGGAATAAAAAGGCCGTCCTCAAAAACATCGTGGTTGTCGGATGAAACCCTTCCCCCGATATCTGAATGATGAAACACGCATGCCGTAAAGGCAACCAGGTTATCCTTGTAATATATAGGACTCATTACACAAACATCATTGAGATGCCCTGCAAGGGCCCAAGGATCATTTGTAATAAAAATATCACCGTTTTTACAACTATCCTTAGAGAGGCTGGAGACAATCTTTTTTATTCCTAATGCCATTGCACCAGACTGCCCAGGCGTTGCAAAGGATCCCTGAGCTAATTCCCTTCCCTTTCTGTCGGTAAACATGCAGGTATAGTCATGGGCATCCCTTAAAAGGCTTGAGAATGCTGTCCTGGCAACTGAGCTGTCCGCTTCATCAACAATAGAGATTAGCCTTCTCCATAATATTTCTAATGTTATTGGATCAAATTTCATGGCCATTTTTGCCTCCTGATATCTAACGATCTAACGCCATAAATCTTTTTGCATGACAGATAAGCTCTATTTTAAATCTATCCATAAAAAACCAAAGTCATCGACTGATATGGATGCATCCTCTCCAACAACTGCTGTTGACTCCCTTTCTTCAATAATAGCCGGGCCATTAAATTGGGCCCCGGGAAAGAGTAAATAACGATCATAAACTGTATACGGAATAAAATCTCCCACAACTGGTGAGTAAGCATTTCGTATACCTTTAATTGTCTCCTTAAGGGATGAGACCTTTGTTTCTATCTTTGGCAGTTGAAGTGGGTGCTCTGGAAGTCTCGCCCTGACCTTATAGTTTATCAACTCTACAGGTGACTCAGGGTAAGTCCTGCCATAAAGATTCTTATAAATCCCGTCGAACAGCTCCCTTACCTCTTCCCTGGTAATCTTTGTAAAATTATCAACAGAAATGGGAACATTTGTCTCTGAACCCTGACCTATAAAACGCATATCAAGGGATCTTTCAAATATAATAGTCTCCTTCTCCCCGGCCTTCATTATAATCCCGCCCGCCTCTGCCTCCATTTCTTGAAATATTAGCTCAATATCAGAAAACTCCACATCCTCAAGGCTTTGTTTGTGGCTTCTTAATACATCAAATGCCCTTGGCGCGGTAAAAAATCCAAGGGCTGATCCCACGCCAGGTATTGGCGGAATAAGTAATCTCGGGGCCCCCAATTTTTTTGCCAGGCCGTACGCATGAACTGGTCCAGCTCCTCCAAAGGCTATTACGGTTACAAGCTTTGGGTTTCCACCTTTCTCTGCAATATGCGTCTTGGCAGCACCCGCCATTGTCTCATTTATAAGGTCATGAATTCCCCATACCGCCCTTTGTAGAGACACGCCGAGAGGCCCGGCAATGAGTTCCTCCACGCCTTTCTTAGCAGCTTCTTGATCCAGTTTCATTTCTCCACCGAGAAAGTAATTCTCGTCTAGATAACCAAGCAGGAGGTCCGCATCCGTGACCGCCGGCATAGTGCCACCTTTTCCATAACAAATAGGCCCTGGGTCTGCACCGGAGCTTTCAGGTCCAACTTGAAGGGTTCCCATTTTGCCAACCTTTGCTATGCTCCCTCCTCCCGCACCTATCTCCATTAAATCTACTACCGGTACCTGTATAGTTAAGCCACTGCCCTTCATAAACCTTTGAACTCTTCCTACCTCAAACGTAGGAACTACACCTGCAACACCCCCCTGAATCAAGCAAGATTTTGCGGTCGTACCTCCCATATCAAAGACAAACATCTCCGGGATATTAAACTGTTTTCCGTAATACTGTCCTGAGATAACAGCTGCCGTCGGTCCAGACTCAATTACCCGCACAGGAAACTCTACGGCTGTGTCCACTGATGTGATGCCACCGCTTGCCAGCATAATAAAAAGCCTCCCATCAAAACCGATAGATTTCAATCTGTTTGATAACCTGGATAAATATCTTCCGGTCAAGGGTTTAACATATGCATTAGTGGCTGTTGTACTGGTTCTCTCATACTCTCTTATCTGGGGTAGCACCTCATAGGAGATAGATATAGACATTTCCGGGGCCTCTTCTAAAATAATCTCCTTGATCATGCGTTCATGTACAGGGTTTTCAAAAGAATTTATAAGGCACACGGCTATTGATTCAATCCCCATGTCTATCATTTGACGAACAACGTCCCGGACATTTTTGGGGTCTAAGGGCTTAATCACCTTTCCATCGCTCCTGATCCTCTCGTCTACCTCAAAGCGAAGAAACCTGGGAATCAAGGGCTCAGGATATTCTGAGAATATGTCATAAGGCGCATAACGAATCTCTCTGCCAAGTTCTAAGACATCCCTGAAACCCTTCGTTGTAATAAGCCCGGTCTTAGCGCCCTTTCTCTCTATAATTGAATTAATTACTAACGTTGTTCCATGGATGACCTCGTTTAATTTACCAACAAACCCTCTGACACCTTTCTCCAATTCTTTTATACCCTCTTCTACTGCATCGGAGGGATCCTTTGGCGTTGTGAGGCATTTATTAATATGTATTTTACCAGTCTCATCATTCAAAAGAACAAAATCAGTAAAGGTTCCGCCTATATCACATCCTAATCTGTATATTTTATCGGACATATAAGCCTCCGGATTTAAACTGATTAAACTTATTATCAACTTTAAATGCCTTTGTCAACGAACTCCGTTTAATAATCTTAACCTAATTGGCTTTTAATTATTCTGATCACTTGCAGTTGTTTTTGAAAATACTTTATTTTGTATAAAAAATAGGTAAAAACCAAAATAATTAACATATCCTTTGTATATGCCTTACAATGCCCAATAACAAAATCTACGTCTCAATTCATATTATCGTTGACGTCTTTCATGAAATCTTTTAAAACCAAAAAGGCTATGTTTATTCGTATGATATAATTACTTTTCTTTTAAGCTGTTTGGAACATACAAACAATAACTCTTTTTTGGAGGAGTATAAAATGATTATAGGGATACTGAAAGAAATAAAGACTGAGGAAAACCGTGTGTCTATGACACCCGCAGGCGTAGAGGTGATGAAGCAACACGGACACAAGGTGCTTGTTGAAAAAAACGCAGGCAGGGGAAGCGGATTTACTGACGCATTTTATGCTACTCATGGTGCGGAAATTATAAAAACCTCAAAGGAGATTTATAAAAATGCAGACATGGTTATGCATGTAAAAGAACCCCTGCCGCCTGAATACAGTCTCTTAAGAGAGGGACAGATACTTTTTACCTATCTTCATCTTGCAGCAGACGAAATCTTAACAAATGCGCTTATCAAAAGCCTTTCTATCGATATCGCCTATGAAACCATTCAAAAGGACGACGGTTCTCTTCCCCTGCTTATACCTATGAGCGAGGTTGCCGGACGTATGTCTATCCAGGAAGGGGCGAGATATCTGGAGATGTCAAGAGGCGGGGAGGGCGTTCTGTTAGGCGGTGTACCAGGGGTTGATCCGGGTACAGTTCTTATTATCGGAGGAGGTATAGTTGGCACAAATGCCGCTAAAATGGCCTGCGGCCTGGGCGCAAAGGTTTATGTGTTAGACGCATCTCTCAGCCGCCTTCGGTATCTGAGCGATATAATGCCAAGAAATTGTTTTCTTCTTATGTCAAGTCCTGCCACTATAAGGGAAATTATTAAAAAAGCCGATGTAGTTATAGGGTCGGTGCTTATTCCGGGGGCCAAGGCACCAAAATTAGTTACCCGTGAAATGTTAAAAACCATGAAGAAAGGTTCGGTAATGGTAGACGTTGCCATTGATCAGGGGGGATGCTTTGAGACCTCAAAACCAACAACTCATTCCGATCCGGTTTATACCATAGATGGGGTAGTTCATTATTGTGTCGCCAACATGCCTGGCGCCGTGGCAAAAACCTCTACGATTGCTCTAACCAATGCAACCCTGCCATATGCAATTGAGATTGCAGATAAGGGCTGGAGAAGGGCATTAAAGGAGGACCCGGAAATTAGACGGGGAGCTAATGTAATAGAAGGAAAGGTTACGTATAAAGGCGTTTCCGATGCCTTTAACATGGAGTATGTAAGCCCGGAAGGCCTTTTATAAGGCTCTTGAGGTCAACTACTGCCCCTAAAAGGGATAGCTTGAGGGCCAGGCGTACGAAGACGCAGAGCTTTTGAAAGGCATTGCTTCTTCTCTGCGCCTTTGCCACGTTGCCCTTTTATGCTTCTGGCTTAGGCCTGGTACTTCAAGGAACGAGCATGCAGCGCCATTTAGTAAACGCAATAAATACATTGCACAAAAGTCTTGCCTCCCGATCCCGTCACGGTCTCAGGGCAGGGAGGGCAGGCTAAAAACCATACTTTTTTAAATGTGCTTAGCGTTCAACCATTGCCCGTTTTCGGCTATTATTCGATAACAAAGGCAATTTTTTTAGACATTAATCTATCTATTGTATCAAATAGCCCTCATATCTTGCTGGTTATCGCTTCGTCAGGCCTATTCCAGTCAAATAATCACATTGGAACCAATGT
>JAGYMO010000188.1 GCA_018400255.1 Deltaproteobacteria bacterium | reverse complement strand
TTTATCCGCCGTTTTTGTGGCGGGCAGAACGCTGAACCCGTGAACGGTTACCATATACCCTATCCCCTGCCAATGAAACCTATCTTAAACCTTATACACTACAGCCTTTTATGAGGGCAACTAAAATTATCCAAACTCGAAGAAAAGTAATTCTATAAACATTTAGTATTATTCTGTTAAATCCTGATAACAACTGATTATCAAATGCTTAGATAAACTGAGTCACCTTAGTGGCAACACCCTCTCTATCCTCAGGATCAATCCAGATTATATCTCTATCAGCCCTAAACCAGGTAAGCTGCCGCTTTGCATATCTCCTCGTATCCCTCTGTATAATCCTTATGGCCTCATCAAGCCCCCATGTGCCATCAAGGTAATGGATGATATGTCTGTAACCAATGGATTGCATAGACTTCAGGCGAGGGCTATAGCCTGCATCAAGAAGCCGTTTTGTTTCATCAATCAAGCCGCCCTCAATCATTGACATTGTCCTTATATTAATCCTTTCATAAAGTATTTTTCGGTCAACATCCATGCAAAAATGCAAACAAGAAAAGCGCCTATCAGAAAATCTATGTTCCCCTATAAGCTCTGAAAAAGGTCTTGCTGTACTATTTATTACCTCCAATGCCCTAATAATTCTTACTCTATCATTTGGGTGGATATTGTCCGCAGCATTCTTGTCAAGTCTCAAAAGCCTTTGGTAAAGAGCAGAAAGACCCTTTTCTTTATATTCTTCATACAACCGTTGCCTGAATTCAGAATCCCCTGCAGGACATTCAAAAAGACCCCCTAAAAGTGCCTTTACGTAAAGTCCTGTACCACCGACTACAATAACAGGTACACGTTCTTGTTGAAGGTCTTTGATGACCGGGAGCGCATAAGACAAAAAAAGGGCAGCATTAAATTCTTGATCAGGCTCTAATATATCAATAAGGTGGTGTTTTATACCTTTTCTATCCTCTACAGGGAGTTTCGCGGTCCCTACATCCATTCCCCTATATACCTGCATAGAATCAGCGTTGATTATTTCTCCATCGATTTTCAGGGCTAGGTCAACAGCAAGTTTACTCTTTCCTGAACATGTAGGCCCGCTTATTACAATTAATTTTGGTAAATCCCTTTCCATTTCTCAATAGCCACATCACCCTTAGACAATTTAGTCTGCCAATTTACATGCATCTAAATTATATAATAATTATTATAACGCTGACTGCTTTTATATAATTGTGTAGTTAGACGACTGGAAATTAGTGTCATAAGAAAAGAAGATAAGCGCGACATAGTAATTTTAAAACATACATTTTATGCTTGGGCTTTAAAGAAAGAATTTTTATTTTCAAAATGCCCCGCCTTGATATCATTAATATTTTACGTGCTTTAAATAAAGACCACCTGGAGGCGCCTTTACGCCAGCCTTCTTTCTGTATTTAGACTCCAATATATCCTTAAAATAATCAACGCTTATATCGGATAAACCCGCCATTATGATTGCACCCACAATATTTCTGACCATATGCCTTAAGAAACCATCAGCCTCAAAAACAAAATACAACCAATTAGGCCCGCGAGTTATGATATCTGTATTAAGCATAGTCCTGATGTTTTCATTCTTATTGTCCCCATCTGAACAAAAAACGGAAAAATCATGGATTCCACGAATAATCTCCATGCATTCTTTCATTGGTTTTAAATCAAGGGAGCGAGAAATGTGCCACGCATAATGCCTTAAAAATGGGGATTCAAGTTTATCAGCGTAAACCCTATATTCATAAATCTTGCTCTTTGCATCATACCTCGAATGAAATGTAGCAGGCATATATCTTGCCTCTTTAATCAAAATACTGTCCGGCAAGAGCGAGTTAAGCCCCTTAAAAAAAGAATATGGGGTAATATTTGAGGAAGCCTTGAAATTAGCTACCTGATTAAGGGCGTGTACGCCGGCATCTGTACGTCCTGATGCAATAAGTAAAACCTTATCGCCAACCATTGTGCCGATTTTTTCCTCTATAATCCCTTGTATTGTTTTTTTATCAGGCTGACGTTGCCACCCATAATAGCCGGTTCCATCATAGGCAATGGTCAGCCTAATATTTTTTTCTGTTTTATCTTCCATCATCTAACACTTTTCAAGGTAGATCGTGTTTCGGCGGTGTCCAAAAATCGAAAAAAAAGGAAGGCTGAAAGCCTTCCTTTTTCACAAAAAAAATGTTTATTCCTTTTTATATTATCTCTTGGAATATTGGAACCGCGCCCTTGCAGAGCGTTGCCCATATTTTTTCCGCTCTTTTATTCGTGAATCTCTTGTAATGAATCCTGCCTTCTTTAAAGATTCCCTGAATTCGGGGCTAATCTTGAGGAGGGCCTTACTTATGCCATGCTTGATAGCCAAAATTTGTCCAGAAAATCCTCCACCTTTAACATTTACTGAAATATTATATCTTCCAATAGTGTTAGTTAGTTCCAATGGCTGAGCAACAATCATCTTTGCTACGTCTGTATCTATATAGTCATCGATTGGCACCTTATTTATCATTATCTTTCCGTCTCCTAACTTCATCCAGACCCTTGCTATAGCAGTCTTTCTCTTACCTGTAGCATAATAACTTTCTTCAGCCATTTAAATCTCCAATTTTTCCGGGTTTTGTGCTTGATGGTTATGGTTTGGACCAGTGAAAATCTTGAGTTTCGTCAATTGCCTGCGTCCAAGACTGTTCTTCGGAAGCATACCTCTAACGGCTAGCATTAAAAGCCTTTCCGGCTTTTCGTCGAGCATCTCTTTGGCTGTCTTCATTTTAAGACCCCCGGGATAGCCGCTGTGCCTATAATAAATCTTCTTTTCTAATTTATTGCCGGTTAAGTGTACCTTCTCCGCGTTAACAACTACAACATAATCACCTGCGTCCATGTGTGGCGTAAAAATAGGTTTATTTTTACCCCGCAATATGACGGCTATCTCAGTAGCCAGTCTGCCCAATATCTTTTCATTGGCATCTACCAAATACCATTTTTTATCTACCTCATGCTCTTTAGCAACAAAGGTTTTCATATCTATACCATAACCTCTCTAATGATTAAAACTATAATGAGACCAAAGTGTTTTTAAAGTATTCACATATCAAATCTGCTTTTATATAAAATAGCATAATACTGAATTGTCTTTTTTATTACTTTTTTTTCTTTTTGTCAATTTTATTATCAAAACATAGTAATTTTCAATCTGAAATTTACCTCCGTGAAAAATCCGAGTAACAATAATTATCCACTAGTAAAACAAGATACTTCTAAGGTTATAATTGAATTACTGTTTCCTAAAACAATCCAGGATTGGGTCTATCATTTCAGTCAGATTTCTGCCAGAGGTTAGTTACATAAATAAATATTACGTTAATGTCAAGAATATTTACCAATCGGCGTTTTTAAATAAATAAATTTAATATTGACAGATAGATGTTTTATTGTTAATTCACCAATAGACATAAGCAATCAATACAGAAAAAATCTAAGCGCCCGTAGCTCAGCTGGATAGAGCGCCGGGCTTCGAACCCGTAGGT
>JAGYMO010000187.1 GCA_018400255.1 Deltaproteobacteria bacterium | reverse complement strand
ATCCATAGGCAGGAAGGCAACCCTGAACCTTTGAACCTGTGAACGCTTACGATAGAAGGTACACTATTTTTTTGTGCTAATGAGATTGAGGAGGAAAAATAATGCATGAAAAAACAATCAGGGTTCTTATTGCAAAGCCAGGACTTGATGGCCATGATAGGGGGGCAAAGGTTATGGCCCATGCCCTTAAAGACGCGGGTATGGAGGTTATTTATACAGGGCTGCACCAAACAGTTCCCTCTATAATAAAGACTGCTATTGAAGAAGATGTTGATGTTATAGGCCTATCTATAATGAGCGGGGCACATATTCCTATATCCAAGAAGATTATGGAGGCGGTTAAGAAAGAGGGCCTGGATGATATGATAGTTGTGGTTGGTGGAGTAATACCAACTAAGGATATTCCCCTTTTAAAAGAGATTGGGGTTTCCGGGGTCTTTCCAGTTGGAACGCCCTTTAAGGAATCCATAACATTTATTAAGGGAAATGTAAGGAATTGAAGAGTTTTTTTGGTCTACTTGGTTTATTGAGTTTGTTGAGTTCCTGATAATGACTTGTTTCCAAAGATAAAGCACCACAGGACCCGAGAAACTCAAGAAATTTTATAAACCCGATAAACAGAAAAAACAGGAGCACCGAAAGATGGGAGTAGCAAGATATATTAAGGATGAAAAAGATAGAATCAAGGATGTTATTTTGCAGTCCGGGATCCATGTGAAACCTCTTTATAAAGAAAAGGACTTGATAGATTCAGGATTTGATTATGAGAGAGACCTTGGAGACCCAGGGCAGTATCCCTTCACAAGAGGAATCCACGAGCAGGGATATAGGAGCAGGGAATGGACAACAAGACAATACTCAGGGTTCGGAACGCCGAAGGAAACTAATGAGCGATGGAAGCTTTTGATATCTCAGGGTCAGACTGGGCTTAATGTTGCCTTTGATCTGCCCACCCAGATGGGATATGATTCCGATGACCCAATGGCAGAGGGTGAGGTAGGCAGGGTAGGAATGGCGGTAGATTCTCTAAGGGACTTTGAGATTGCATTCAAGGATATCGCCTTAAATAAAATTGGCTCTGGCCTGACAATCAATGCTGTCGCCTCAATCATGGTAGCCATGTATCAGGCGGTTGCAGAGGGATATGGGTTCTCAAAGGAGCAGATAAGCGCAACTCCTCAAAATGACATACTAAAGGAGATAGTTGGAAGGGGTGCTTGGATATTTCCCGTTGAGCCCGCAGTTCGATTAGTGGGAGATGTTATTGAATACTCTGTAAAAGAAATGCCGAGGGCTAATCCGGTGAGCGTGTGCGGTTATCATATCAGGGAGGCAGGGGCAAATCCTGTGCAGGAGATAGCGTATGCCATACAGATTGCAAATGCTTACATAGATAATGTTTTAGAAAGGGGATATGACATTGACGATTTTGTAGGTCGTTTCTCATTTAATCTTGATGTATTTGGAAACCTCTGGGAGCAGGTTGCAAAGTTCCGTGCCGCAAGAAAGCTTTGGGCAAAGAATATAAAAGA
This sequence comes from Deltaproteobacteria bacterium, assembly GCA_018400255.1. Taxonomy (GTDB): domain Bacteria; phylum Desulfobacterota; class DSM-4660; order Desulfatiglandales; family B25-G16; genus M55B121. The sequence goes on along the minus strand of JAGYMO010000187.1, from coordinate 4,057 downwards.
AAAATATGGGGCAAAGAATGAAAAGTCAATGTTTTTGAGAGGCATATTTGGGGGAGGAGGCGGAGGTCTGACGAAGGAAGAGCCGGAAAATAATATTGTGAGGAGCGCCTATTATGCCCTTGCAGCGGCCTTAAGCGGTGCTCAAACAATGGCCCTTTGTTCCTATGATGAGGCATTCACGATACCAACACCGCATTCTGCATTGATTTCGCTACGAACACTGCAACTGCTTATGGATGAGGTGGGTCTCAGAGACACTGTAGACCCTATGGCAGGCTCTTATTTTATAGAAAGCTTAACCAAAGAGATTGAGGAAAAAATTGTTGACGAGATGGCAAAAATTGATAGGTTAGGAGGGATGGTAAAGGCGATTTCATCAGGTTATATCCAGAAGGAGGTATCCCGTCAGGCATATGAATTCGAAAGGGGCGTTCAAAATGGAGAATTGATAAAGATAGGCGTTAACAAGTATACTGGTGGGGAAGAAGGAAAGGTTGAGCTTCATGAATATAATGATGAATCCGCTGTGGTGCAGATAAAAGGCCTGAAGGAACTCAAAAGGACAAGGAATGGCAAGGAAGTTACCCGAACGCTTAACGCATTGGAAAATGCTGCAAAGGAGAAAAAAAATGTCATGCCTTCCCTTGTTGACTGTTGCAAGGCCTATGCTACTGTTGGAGAAATGACCGGTGTATTCAGAGATGTCTTTGGGGAGTTTGTAGAACCAAATATATTTTAGAAAGTTAGATATTCACAGGATTCCTCATCAAGATAGTTATTACTTGAGCTAGAGCTATTTAAATGGGGCTGTGCATTATTAAGAGTTCAGATAGGGAAACATATTAGGGTGGAATATGAGATAGACTAATTATTAATCTGTACAATTTCTATACGGTATTTAAATATGATTAGCAGAGAAAGGAGGTGAAAAATAGGAGCTACTAGTCAAGTTTTTTATAAAGACCTATCCCTGAAAATTTTAATGAGGTGTATAAAATGAAAAAAAATATCTTTCTAAAATTAGTCGGTTTATTATTAGCAGTATTATTTTTCGGCAGCTTATTATCCGTAACTGCAATTGCTGCCCCAATAAAGCTCAACTATGCAAATTTTCCTCCTGCACCTACCTTTCCCTGCGTCCAGATGGAGAGATGGAAAACAGAAGTGGAAAAAAGGACAAATGGGGCCGTCGAAATTAAGACATTTCCCGGCAGTACTCTTCTTGATGCAAAAAATATGATGGATGGTGTAATTGCAGGACAAGCAGATATAGGTTGCTTATGCATGGCCTATCAACCGGGCAGATTTATGCTGACCAATGCACTGGCGCTCCCGGTTGGCTTCCCGGATGCTACAGTTGCCAGTCTCGCCCTTTGGGATATTTATAGTAAATATAAACCAAAGGCATTTGAAAAGGTTAAGGTACTTACAATGTTTACCTGCGCTCCTGCAAATATTTATGCCAAAAAGCCGTTAAACACCTTGGCAGACCTGAAGGGCTTAGAACTCAGGGCATCCGGAGGTGTTGCCGAGTATTTGAAGGCCCTGGGGGCCACACCTGTTGGTATGCCGCAATCAGAAGCCCCTGAAGCCCTTCAAAAGGGTGTTGTGAAGGGTGCTGCATCATCCCTTGAAACCCTTATGGATTTTAAATATGCAGAATTGTGTAAGTATGTAATGATGGTTAATGGCCCGGTGTATCCTTTCTCCGTTGTAATGAACCTCGATAAGTGGAACTCTCTCCCACAGGATGTAAAGGATGTTATGGATGGTCTATCAGTGGAACAGGCCTTTTGGACCGGAAATTACATGGATAAGCATGTAGATGAATCTGTCGCATGGTCTAAAAAGAATCATAACATCGAGATTACAGAACTCAGCGAGGAAACATTGGCCGAACTGGAGAAACTCGTAAGTCCCATTACTGAAAAATGGATTAACGACGCCAAGGAAAAAGGGATTAACACCACAGAGTTACTAAGGGACATAAAGGCAGCAAGAGATTACCATTCACGTTTTTAAGCCTTAATTTGCTAGGTTACAGGGTAGTTGAGCAGTTGACGGTTGCTGACTGCTCAACTATGTAATCAACTAACCCACCTTATTAATAGAGAGTATAACTATGGAATTCCTTGATAAATTCAGCCGTTTATTGAATCAAACACTTCTGTGGTTTGCCGGAATATCTCTGATAATTATGATATTGCTTACATGTTCAAATATTTTTCTAAGGCTTGCATGGACACCGATTAGAGGCACCTTCGAGCTTATGGGGTTTTTAGGGGCCATTACAACAGCCTTTGCCCTGGGCTACACCCAGATGAAGAGAGGCCACATTGCTATTGATATTCTAGTACATAGCTTTTCAAAGCGGAAACAGGCAATACTTAACAGCATAAATTATTTTATATCAGCTATTTTCTTTTTAATTGTATCCTGGCAGATCGCCAAGTATTCTACGACATTGCTTAAGTCAGGGGAGATAACTGAAACACTGCGCATCGTTTACTATCCTTTTACATATGGTGTTTCCCTGGGGTGTCTTGGTCTTTCCCTGGTCTTTTTTGTCGATTTTTTGGGGTCTGTGCTTCCAAGAAAGGAGGATAGCGAGTGAGCTCAACGCTGGTAGGGGTTATAGGGATTTTAGTCCTTATAATTGTATTATTCTTTTTAGGAATGCCTGTGGGATTTGCCATGGGTATCGTGGGCTTTTTCGGGTTTTGGTATGTGATCTCATTTAAGGCAGCATTGAACATGGTAGGAGGTGACATTTGGTCAACATTTTCCAGCTATGGTCTCACCGTTATACCCCTTTTTATATTCCTGGGCTATCTCGCATTTAATGCGGGGATCGCTGAAAGGCTATATAACACAGCATATAAGTGGGTAGGGCATATGCGTGGAGGCTTGGCTATTGCTACGATAGGTGCTGATGAGCTCTTTGCTGCAATATGCGGCTCAAATACAGCTACAGCTGCTACTATGGGAAAGGTTGCCTTACCGCAGATGCAGAAATATGGTTACGATAACATGCTCAGTAGCGGCACTGTAGTAACAGGCGGTACACTTGGAACTGTTATGCCTCCTAGCGTGGTCCTCATTGTTATTGGACTTCAGACGGAGCAATCCATTATAAAACTTTTTCTTGGAGGTATTCTGCCTGCTTTAGTACTGGGGATTCTCTTCATTATTACCATTATTGTTCTTTGCAGGATCAATCCAGATTATGGGCCCCAAGGCCCTAAGGCGAGCTTCAAGGAAAAGATAAAATCCCTTACCGGGGTTATTGAGGCAGTAACCATATTTGTGTTAGTTATAGGAGGCTTGTATGCGGGCTTCTTTACACCTACTGAGGCAGGTGCGGTAGGTGTCTTTTTTGCACTTGTTGTAATCCTATTACAACGCAGGATAACATGGAAAGGTTTTGTTAGCTCAGTGGTAGATACCCTAAAGATATCATCCATGGTCTTCTTCCTTGTCACAGGTGCCATTATTTTCGGCCGCTTTTTAGCGGTAACAAGGCTTCCCTTTATAATAGCGGAGTATGCGTCCGGTCTTCCTATCTCCCCGTATGTAATATTGGTATTCATTTTGATAATCTATTTAATAGGTGGATGCTTTATGGATTCTCTGGGTTTCCTCGTCCTCACTATTCCAATTTTTTTTCCATTAGGCATAGCCCTTGGCTTTGACCCGATATGGTATTCAATTATCTTGACCATGGTGACGACAATGGGTGCCATCACGCCGCCTGTAGGTGTTAATATATATGTGATTAAGGCATTGGCACCGGAAATACCCTTAGGTACTATTTTTAAAAGTGTGAGCTTTTTTCTTTTGGCCTGTATTGTCTCTGTTGCTATATTAATTATTTTTCCTGGTATAACATTAATTATACCAAACATGGTGCATTAGGATTAAGCTTATTTAGTAAGATGTATAAATGACCTTGGGCAGTTTCCTTATTGTGATTTAAAAAGAGGTGAAAGATATTATGGCAAAGACCTTCATGCCTGAAGTGGCAACAATGGATGAGTTAAAAGAATTGCAACTTAGA
>JAGYMO010000186.1 GCA_018400255.1 Deltaproteobacteria bacterium | reverse complement strand
AGGTCCGGGGCAGTAAAAATAAATGAAATTTATGAAAGATACAAATTAGGCAGTGATATAGACATTAGAGAAAAGGCCAAAGATGATCCCGTAACTGTTGCTGATATGTCAGCAAATACGGCTATAATAAAAATAATAAGAAATGAATTTCAAGACCACGGTATACTCACAGAGGAGGACTCTGAATCATGGCAAACCAGAGGGTATGAATGGGTTTGGATGATTGATCCTCTTGACGGCACAAAGGATTTTATCAAGGCAAATGGTGAATTTGTAACTATGGTAGGCTTAACCCATTTTGGCGAACCAACTATTGGTGTAGTGATCGAACCTGCAACTGGAATGGAGCTTTATGCCTGCAAAGGCAAGGGTGCATATAAAAATTGGCTATATAAAAAGGCTACGCCATCAAAAATTAAAACCCCGGAGACAAAGAGCATGGATAAATTGCGCCTTGCTGTCAGTAGATCCCACAGAGACCAACGAGTAGATACGTTTATGGAATTGATGTCCATCCACCAAGAAATACCTTCCGGCAGTGTTGGCAGAAAAGTGGCTATGGTTATCAATGGAATTGCAGACATATATGTTCACCCATCAAAGGGAACTAAGCTCTGGGATACATGCGCCTGTGATGCAATTTTATCAGAGGCGGGAGGTTTATTGTTATCAGGAACTGGCGAGAAAATAGAATATCTTAGACCGGATAAGGACATTGAAAACAATAATGGCCTTTTAGCAGGCACACCTAATGTCATGGATTCGGCAATAAAGGCCTCAAGAAAAATCTGGGGATTAGACTAAACAAATTAAGGCTATAGCATATAAAATCTAAGATTTCCCTAAAAAGTCAGCTATAGCCATAGAAAGCCCTTCGGCTGTGAACTTATTTGCAACTATACTTACCTTTAAACCCTCCTTCATAGCCTCCTTCTCAGTCACCGGGCCAATACAGGCTATTTTTGACCTCAATAATTTCTCAAATACAGGTCTATTTTTAAACATAGCCACAAAATTCCTAACAGTTGAAGGACTGGTAAATGTAACTACATCAATCTCCTCTTTCATTAACATATCAAACTCTACTTGGTTGTCCCGTGGCTTAACTGTCCTATATGCCTCAACCTCATCTACAAGAGCCCCCATTTCTCTTAGCTTTTCCGGAAGATACTTTCCGGCTATTAGAGGCCTTGGCATTAATATCCTCTTGTCTTGAATGTCATATTCCCTTAAGGCATCTGCAACACCCCCGGAGAAGTATTCTTCCGGTATTAAATCGGGTCTTATCCCCCTTTCAACCAATGCTTCCTCGCTTTTTGGACCTATTGCACCAATTCTTGCATTCCCAATACTTCTTGCATCCTTTCCCGCATTATATAGCCGATCAAAAAAATACCTCACTCCATTGACGCTCGTAAATAATATCCAGTCATATACAGAGATATTCCTAATAGCCTCATCCAGGTCTTTCCAACTTTCAGGAGGTTTTATTGTAATTGTTGGAAGAAGTATGCACCTGGCACCCAAATCCGATAGCTGCCTTATAAAATCAAGTGCCTGCTCTTGTGGCCTGGTAACGAGAATAACCTTTCCAAATAAGGGCTTTGACTCAAACCAGTTAATACTATCTTTAAGGCCTACTACATCGCC
>JAGYMO010000185.1 GCA_018400255.1 Deltaproteobacteria bacterium | reverse complement strand
TGATTTTCGATTATGATTCGACACCTGCCAGTGGGGCGGATAATACTGATGTAAAGTATATATTGGGCGCAGGCGTGAACTTCTAAGGGCAATACGTTGAATAGTTAGTTGAAATGCTGGGTAACGGCAAGGTCTGATATGCCAATTACGGTGCCTCGAATTGTAATCACGCTGAATATGGTACATAAAACAATTAAAATACATGAACTGCAGAGGCTTTGAAAGATATGTAAACCGGTATTCCCTCTTCCAGACCAAGCTCAATCAGCGCGCCTTTTGTAATCAGGCCTTTAAAGGGTGTATCCTTTATCCTCACGCCAATTTCGTAATAAAAGCCTTGATTGTTGATTCGTGTTACAATTCCTGAGTAATTATTTCTCATGCTTGAGGAAAATGTTTCTCTGCTTATAATGATATCCTCAGGCCTGATTGCCAGGTAATGGGAGGAGGGGTCAACTATTCTGCCTGTCTCAATCTTTAATCCTGAAACCAGGGCCTGTGTGTTGTAAAAGGAGGCCTCGAAAAGATTTTTCATCCCCACAAAATCAGCAATAAAAGGGGATATGGGTTTTTCAAATATTTCTCTCACATTACCTATCTGTTCAATGCGGCCGTTATTCATTACTGCGGCTCGTCCTGCCAATGATAGTGCATCAGCAAAATCGTGGGTCACCATTAAAAAGGTAGTATCAGACGATTGATGGAGCCTTTTGAGGGCACCCCTAACCTCTTCCCTGAAATTCGGGTCCAATGCGGAAAGAGGTTCGTCGAGGAGAAGCACCTTTGGTTCGACCATCAATGCCCTTGCCAGCGCAACGCGTTGCTTTTCGCCGCCGCTTAAGTTACCAGGAAAACGGTGTTTCAGGCCGAAAAGGTTCAATATTTCGAGCAAGCGATCAAGCCTTTTTTCTGCGCTGGTCTTTTCTGCCCTGTGAAAGTGCCATCCATATATGATATTTTCAAGGACTGTGAGATGGGGGAAGAGGGCATAGTCTTGGTAAACAATGCTAACGCCCCGTTTTTCAGGGGGCAACCTGGTAATTTTCTTCCCCCCAACAAAAATTTCGCCTCTTATTAAGGGGATTAAGCCCGCTATTGCCTCCAATAGAACCGTCTTGCCCGCACCGGTAGGTCCCATAAGGACGAAAAATTCGTTTTCCGAAACACTTAGGTTAATATCGTAGAGGTTGAATTCCTTCAGGTTGATAGTGAGATCTTGTATTGAAATCATATTTCACTTCTGTTTCTTAAGGTAAGGATTCGGAGTATCAAGAAAAGTAGCAGGGAGATTGAAACGAGCCAAACCGCAACGGGCTGAGAATATTTTAGCCCATATGCCTCAAAGCGTTCATAGATCATGACCGGGGCAATCATGGGATGATAGGCGACGATTACAACTGCCCCGAATTCACTGATGGCCCTCGCGGAGCACATGATAATGCCTATGAGCATGCTCCGCCATGCAAGTGGGAAGGTGATGCGGAAAAAGGTGCTGAACATAGAGGCGCCGAGGCTTCGCGAAACTTTTTCCAGCCTGGGCGAGATGGCCTCAAAGCCTGTTTTTGCGGCATTTAGATAGAACGGAAGCCCTACAAAGGTCAATACGGTAATAATGCCAGTGACGCTACCCATAATCCGTATCCCTAACCCGCTGAGAATCTGTCCGATCCAATAATTCTTTCCCGCCACGCTCAGGATAGCAATCCCGATTACCGGATGGGGGATGGCAATAGGTAGATCAATGATACTTTCCACCAGCCTCTTGCCCCTGAAATCGCTCCGTGCCAGGAGATACGCAAGGGGGGTGCCAAGGAAAAAGGAAATCAAGGCGGCCACTCCAGCCGTATAAATACTCAGCCAGATCGACCGCACCACATCTTTATCCTGTATGGTCTCCTTGAGCATTTCCGCGGACGGTGCGCTCATCATCTGGATCAGGGGAAGAAGGATAAAGGCCATTATCACCAGGCCGCAGGTGACCGATATCCAGAAAAACGGCTCACGTTTCATACCTTATCCTTTTTCATATTAATCCTTGATCTCCACCAGGTTTTTTAGAGGCCCCGGGAGTGAGGCCCTCATTGCTTCAGTCGGCACCCTGCAAGGGACAAAAGGAGGCTGCCCCATATCCTTGAGTACCTTCAGCCCACCCTGAGGATCCAACATATGCCGCAAAAAGGCTGTTGCCGCTTTTGCATTGGGCGCATCCTTGATCATAGTGATTCCATAGGTTACTGAGCCGCCCTTCATATCCATGAATGTACCCGGTTTTTTGCCTGTGACCTTCACTACTGCCTGGGAATAGAACTCATCAAACTGGTAATTCCCCAGGTTGATTTCGTCTGGAAAAAGGATGTACTTTAGTCCGTGCTGTACGGCAACCGAGAGATACTCCCAGGCGTAGTCCATGTTTCCAGTCTGCAGGAGAGACACTAATTCTACTGATTTTGGCCGGATATTTTCCTTTGGGCGGTTTGCAATCGTTTTGTCATAGAGGCTGGGTATTGAATAATATTTTTCTGCGAGCTGCAAAACCATAAGGGCACGGTAGCCGCATGGGTCAAGATTGGGATCGGAATGCCCCCATATAACCCCGTCTCTTCTCAGGATCTCGTGCCAATTCTCAGGGTTAATTTCACCTGCATATTTGCTTTTATCCGTATAACAGAGGACGAGTTGATTGGTGGCGAAACGGATGTTCCACTCCGCATAGTTTGGAATAAGGAGCTTGTCAATCACCTTGTAATCGGCAGATGCCATAATATCACAGGGTTTTTTGAGGTCTACGATCTTTCTGGCACATTTTTGGCTTCCGGCAGCCTCCCGAAGCACATCTACCGTGGGGTATTTCGCCTCAAATTGTTTTTCCATCTTAGCAAGGGGGATGGTTAGGCTTCCTGCATTAAATATGATAACCTTTCCGGCTGGTTCAGCCCTTGCCCGGCAAATACCTGAGATCACAGTAAATATTACGAAAACTCCTACTATTTCCTGCCAAATTGTTATCTTTCCCATAGTAAATCCTCCTTAATTGGTATTTATGACTTTATTCTATTATTTGATGCCTTTACAATTTTCTATGTAAAATGGAAATTGGATTCCTTAAGGGTGAGATAGGCTTATATTCGCCCCTTCCTAATGCCAAGTACTCCAATTCGCGCTTTTTTATTATGGCAGAAAAGGGAATGCCAATATCAGTTTTTCTTTTGATAATTGCATTTTTATCAACAATGTGGCTTATCCATCCATGAAATAAATTTCTATTGCTCAATTTTATATCGTATCTGCTCAACAAATCGGGGGAACCCCCTCACCCTAACCCTCTCCCTC
>JAGYMO010000184.1 GCA_018400255.1 Deltaproteobacteria bacterium | reverse complement strand
GAATTTACACCTAAAATAATACAGACACATAAGGAAAGGGTAAAACTCGTATATCTCGTTAAAATTTCCATACCTAATCCAGATCTTGAATTAAAGCCAGGGATGCCGGCAGATGCATGGTTACAATAGAATGCCTGAAGAAATGCGAACAGATATAACAAATTCAGAAGAAGCCTTTATTAAAGTAGAGGGCGTGTATAAAAGGTTTTCTCAAATAGAGGTTGTCAGCAATGTATCAATGAACATAGAGAAGGGAAAAATTCTTGGAATTATGGGTTCTGATGGGGCTGGAAAATCTACCCTCCTGAGAATGATGGCAACTATGATAAGACCATCTTCCGGTAGAATATTTATAGGCGATCTCGATGTAATATCTCAAAGAAAAAAAATTAAGACTATGATAGGTTACATGCCCCAGCGTTTTGGACTTTATCAAGACTTGACTGTTGGTGAAAACTTTGATTTTTTCATGGATATATTTGGAATTAGCGCCGCCGATAGAGATGGCATGAGGACTTTCTATCTTGGCTTTTCTGAGTTGCTCCCCTTTTTAAACCGACTAACTGGAGATCTTTCAGGCGGAATGAAACAAAAACTTGCCCTTGCCTGCGTTCTGGTTCACAAACCAAAAGTTCTTATATTGGATGAGCCGACAAATGGCGTAGATCCAGTCTCCAGAATGGAGTTCTGGGAAATCCTGTTCCAAATGAAAAAACAGGGCATGACGATTATGTTGTCCACTGTGTATCTTGATGAATTAGAGCTATGCGATAAAATTGCTATCATGCACAATTCTAAGCTCGTGGCCCTTGATGCCCCTGATGAAATCAAGTCACAATTTTCTAACCTTGAGGAGGCTATAGTACACCTTATTCATGGGGTTGATGATGAACTCATCCGGGAAGGTTTCAAATTCTGATGTAATTTTTGTAAGAGATTTGAAGAAGGAATTTGGTAAGTTTGTTGCGGTTGACAGGATTTCTTTTTCGGTAAAACGAGGCGAGATCTTTGGTTTTTTAGGATCAAACGGTTCGGGAAAATCCACAACTATACGTATGCTATGCGGAATCCTTACGCCAACATCCGGATTTGGTATGGTAGCAAATCACAATATCCATAAAGAACCGGAGAAGATTAAGAAAGCTATTGGCTACATGTCCCAGAAGTTTTCTCTTTATGAGGATCTTACACCTGTCGAGAACATAAGGTTTTATCTGGGAATCTATATGGTACCTATAAATTACTGGGAGGAAAGGATTGAATGGGTACTTGACTTTTTTGGCCTAAAAGAGGCCTGTAATAGGCCTGTAAGGGAGTTGCCTCCCGGGTGGCATCAAAGGCTGGCCTTGGGTTGCGCGTTACTCCATAAACCTAAAATCCTATTCCTTGATGAACCTACCTCAGGGGTTGATCTAATTACCAGGCGTCATTTTTGGAATTTTATTGGGGATTTAGCTCAGAAGGGGGTTACCATTTTTGCAACTACCCATTACATGGATGAGGCGTATTTTTGTAAAAGGATAGCGTTAATAGATAAGGGAGAGATTATAGCCATGGGGAGCCCGTCTTTCATAATACGTGACGCAGGGCTAGATCCGGATAAGGCAACCTTCGAGGATGCGTTCATTAAATTGGTCTCCGGGAGGGCAGGCAAGTGAAGCAGTGTATAAATATGTATAATAATACAGTGCGATAAAAGGTGAGTAATACGTGATGATGGGTGCCTTTCATAACCATAATAATTGTAAGTTTGGCTTTGTTAAGCGCGATTTTAAAGATCCTCTCCACGAAAATTTATACCTTAAAAAGTTAGCTTAAAACCGTTAATTAGTGCCAGGGGTAATACTTGAGAGTTGTCAATATCAAGGCCTTTGCAAAAAAGGAATTTTATCATTTAGTGCGGGATTTCCGTAGCCTTTATCTATCCTTTGCTATTCCTCTGGTCTTAATTCTGCTTTTTGGATACGCCTTGAGCCTGGATGTTGATAATATTAAAACCGTGCTCGTTGATTATGATAAGACATATCTGACAAGAGATTTTACCCAGAAATTGTGCGCTTCATCCTATTTTACTATTATTGGCAGCCTCTCAAATACAAAAGAGGTTACCGAATTTATCGATAAAGGCCTTGCAACAATGGCTGTGATTATCCCTCCTGATTGGACAAACAACCTCAAGGCTGAAAGAAAAGCCCCTGTGCAGATATTAATTGACGGTAGTGACCCTAATTTTGCCAGTCTGTCCAGTGGTTACGTAACTTCATTTATAAATAACTACAATAAGGAAAGATTAATTAATTTTTTAAATAAGAAGGGAGAAAAGAGAATAAAGACACCGGTTGAGGGATTGATCAGGGTATGGTTCAATGAAGATCTTGAAAGTAGAAATTTTATAATACCCGGAATAATCGCCCTGATTGTTATGATTTCAGGGGCTATGATGACATCCCTTGTTATTGCTAGGGAATATGAAAGCGGTACAATGGAGACTATAATGTCTCTGCCTGTTACGGCTAGTGAATTGTTATATGGCAAATCTATCCCATATTTTTTTATAGGGATGACCGATGTGCTAATAGCTGTCTTCATGGGACAGGTACTCTTTGGGGTTATTATTAAGTCCAGTTTTTGGTTGTTGTTACTTGCATCTTCTGTCTATCTTTTAGTGGCTTTGAGTTTGGGTCTTTTGATTTCCGTAACGACAAAGTCTCAACTCGTCGCAAATATTGCGGCTATTCTTGTTACATATCTTCCATCTTTGCTCCTTTCAGACTTTGTTTTCCCGATTGTAA
>JAGYMO010000183.1 GCA_018400255.1 Deltaproteobacteria bacterium | reverse complement strand
CATCAATGCAGTAATTTCATAATCTTTGTGGCTTAGCGTCTTTGTGGCAATATACCTGAGCAGTTACAAACATTCCAGTTAAGAAAAAAGTATAGGTTAGAGGGATAAAATTTCTTGGAATGTATATCATTTGTTAGGTCATTATCGTATAGTATTTCAGGATGAATTCGATAATCTTTGAAATTGGCAAAATGTCTTATGGGAAACTATCCTGTGTTGACTCTTTTTGTTTTTTTACAATATATTCCTTGATTCTCGTTCCCTGCATTTCATTGACTGTCACTAAAAAATCGCCCATGGGAATTTCTTCTTTTTCCTGGGGGATTCTGCCTATTTGGTCCAGAACATAACCGGAAAATGTATCATATTCTCTTGAATCGGGGATATTCATCTGTAATCTGTCATTAACCTCATCAATTTCAGATTTACCTAGCACCCTCCATTCGTCCTTTTTAAGATTGACAATATGAGGTTCAAATTTATCAGTTTCGTCAACGATTTCGCCTACAATTTCTTCCAGCGCGTCCTCAAGGGTTATCAAGCCAGAAACACCACCATACTCATCTACAACGATGGCCATATGTTTCTTTCTTTTCTTGAATTGTTGAAGTAGGTTGTTCAGCTTTTTATTTTCAGGTACAAAATATGGTGCACCCATTATTTTTCGAACATCCGGTACACTTGCCGAGGTAACTTGATGCATAAACAAATCTTTGATATTCAAAATTCCGATCACATGATCTATATCTCCCTCAATTACTGGAATTCGGGTGAAACCAGAGCAGATAATTTTTTGCAGATCTAATTCCTCATCTACATTGATAACAAACATATCTGCGCGAGGAGTCATAATCTCGGATGCACTCGTATCGTCAAATTCAAAGATATTCTCAATAAGCTCCTTTTCCTCCTCTTCAATTCCACCATCTTCTTTAACGGCCTCCACAAATGTCATCAATTCTTCCTCAGTGACATGCTGCTTGATTTTTATCTTCCCTGTAATTTTAGGGATAAAGTTTAATATGGATATTACAGGCTTAAATAAAATAGAAAGCCAGTATAATGGGATTATGACTAATCGTGCGATAAAGACGTTGTTTCTGGTTGCAATGGACTTGGGGAATATCTCGCCAAAAATCAATATCATAAATGTCATTACACCAGTGGCGATTCCTACTGCATTGTTGGCAACCAGTTTCAGGGTTACGGCAGTCGCTAAGGCTGAAGCGCCTACATTGACTAAATTGTTTCCTATTAGGATAGTAGATAGAAGGCGGTGAGGGTCATCCTTCATCTTTTTGATAAGTAGATTTATATAACCTAAATCCTTTGCAAGGTATGTAGCCTTATTTTTACTTATTGAGAATAAAGCAGTTTCTGCAGAGGAGAAAAATCCGGAGAGCAAAAGGAGAACAATTAAAACCACTATTTGCTCAAATAGCATGTGTGTTCCCAGTATCGTCATGTATTGTATTAAAAATTGTCTTCTTCTTTTAGGTAGCAATGGCTAAAAGATTTTGGTGCAAATCAATCCTTGCCGCTGCAGTTTAAACTATAGCCTCTCATACTTTTAAGATAATAAGTTACACAGATATACGTTTTAAAGTTGAATTATAATAATATTTGATTGCCATGTCAATGTAACTTCTTACTATATTTGGGTGTAGACGTACCTAAAAAGGGCATAAAAAATTCTTGTTTTACTACCCTGACTTTAGCGGTATTATATAAAAGCAGGAGAGCTTTAAAACTTGTCTTCAGCCGCGCTTATAAATCTTTTTCGACCCTTTAAACGTCTCGCTTCTTGCAGCGAAGCGGAAATCCCGCTCACGGGGTCGGGGCGGAATGGTGAATAAAATTTTTGACGGGTTTTTTTAAATATGCTATATGGAAATGACCGTGGAGGGATGTCCGAGTGGTTTAAGGAGGCGGTCTTGAAAACCGTTGTCCG
>JAGYMO010000182.1 GCA_018400255.1 Deltaproteobacteria bacterium | reverse complement strand
TCGGGGCGTGGCGCAGTCTGGTAGCGCACCTGCTTTGGGAGCAGGGAGTCGGAGGTTCAAATCCTCTCGCCCCGACCACGAGGCTAATCAAAAATAAAATCTCATAGAAAAAATCACAACCCTTCACTTTGCAAGAGTAGATATCTCAAGGGACTATTGTCTTTATGAAGGGCCTGGCCTAATTGCTCCATTACTCTGCTGAAAAACGACTGAAGGACTTCTTTTGTTTGTAACCTCAATCTTGAAACTCTCCTATCCTAAAGCTACTCATTTCATTTAATGGTATTGTTTTAGGATATATTGATACATTTGGTCTGAGCACAAAGTCTTTAACATTGTTACAGAAAATATTTATCAAGAGGCAGGCAGGTATTTGTATCCCTTTTGTAGATTTCAGAAAAGATATTATGCATATGAGATCCAAATTACAGTGAAAACAAGTCATATGACAATTGTATCGAATTAAAGGTATCCTTTGTAAAATGTAATTAATACGTCGCCGGGAGGTATAAAAATGGAGAAAAACAATAACAATGCCACTTCAAAAATAGCCAAAAGGCGATTTAGTTGCCTGCAGGTATTTGGCGTAATACTCATTGCCGTCATTGTTACCGCAGGGGTTGCTATCTTTATTTTTAAAATCTACTTTTTTCCATCAGAGTTCAAGCCGGTGGAACTAAATACCGCCGAAGAGAAAGTTTTGGCTGCAAAACTGGAAAAATTTAATTCAATAGAAACTGATAGTAATTTACATAAAGATGATGGCCTGAACACCCAATCCAGATCAGAGCATGGTTACCCAATTACCCAGCTTGAGCCAGAACCTTATAATGAAAAAAACGCCAAAATGGAGATACAATTCACCGAAAGGGAGCTTAACGGACTACTGGCAAATAACACGGACCTTGCAAGAAAGCTGGCCATTGATCTATCTGACGATCTTGTTAGTGCAAAACTACTCCTGCCCGTTGATACAGATTTTCCTGTCTTTGGAGGTAAAACTATACGCCTCAAATCCGGCATAGCTTTTACTTACAATAATGGGAAGCCTGTCGTCATCCTTAAAGGCATTACGATTATGGGTATGCCTGTTCCAAATGCATGGCTGGGGGGAATAAAGAATATAGATCTGGTGGAAAAATTTGGCACTGAAAAGGGTTTCTGGCAGGCTTTTTCCGATGGGGTTGAGGACATCAAGGTAGAAGAAGGTCTTTTAAAAATAAGACTGAAGGAATGATGAAAGTCTGCAACCAGCCATTCGGCGAGGCTATAGATGTAAAAAATGAACGTCATTTCCAGTATGTTCCAGAAATTTTTTAAAGTCCGCTGAGGAGATGGTCAAAGTGACGGTGTTCACGTTGGGATGAAAGTTGAGGTGCTCATAGTCCATGAGGTCGGCGTCTATGTATGTTTCAACCTCGTGACTCAAATCGTTAATTAAAGCAAATGGCGAAACCGAGCCGGGGGTGACTCCGAGATATTTCTCGAGGCGTTTCTCAGAGGCAAAGCTGAGCTTACTGGTCCCTATCCTTCTCTGCAGGGCCTTAATGTCCAGCTGCTTGGATTGTTCCAGCACTACCAGATAGTGATGCTTTCCCTTTGAATTCCGCAGGAAAAGGTTCTTTGCCTGCCCCCCAGTTATACTGCCGCGGTGTTTCTGGGCCTGCTCTACAGTGTAAACCCCAGGATGTGTGTGTTTTTGATAAAGGATGCTCAACGCATCCAGGCATTCATATACATTTTTTTCTTGGTCCACATCTTTTCTCCGCTATTTATCTAGTGCTTATACAGTAAAGCATACATTGTCAAAGCACCGGTGCCTAAATCATCTTTTTGAAACAACCAATCTGACCAGCCTCTTACATTCGGTTAGACGGAATCACATCTGCTGATTAAAACCAGCAATTTTAGTAAGGTAATTAAATCAAAAGCAGATGATTTTATCTTAAAGGCCACATCGTAGATTCCCGCTTTAATCGTGATAGGATTTATAAGATCTGGCCTTCTCTGAGGCAAGCATAAAAAGGCACAGGCTTGTATGTGGAGCCCCACGGGCAAGCCCGTGGCACCACTTGGTTTCGCCGATT
>JAGYMO010000181.1 GCA_018400255.1 Deltaproteobacteria bacterium | reverse complement strand
TACTCACAGCCGCTGTCGTTAAACCAAGCCTCCTTGCTAAGTCTGCCATCGTGTAGATAGCAGGCACGTTATTGGCAAGCTTGACTTATTTTTTTTCTTTAAATATGCGGCCGCGTGCCTGTGGGCTCGTACATAAGATTATAAGTTTCTAGATAATCATCTCAGGCATGAGTAAATTAGTATTGACACATAGTACTGTGCTCATTTTCTCTGGTCACATTAGTTAGTGCACTATTTCCCTTTACCAAATCACCCTTGAAAAGGCATGGGTACATCTGATGTGAAACCAGGCCCTGTCATTAGTAACTTTTATACAGAACCTGCATACATGCTAAGCCAAAGAAACCGTATATCTACCCCTGACAAAAATCCGCACTCAAAGCTGCAATATAAGAATCCTATCACAGCAAAACAAATAGGCGCGATAAGAAAAAGATCTCAGATACTAGGTAACCGAGAGCATGTGGATAGGCGAGATGTCAAAAATTTTTTAAGTAAGTGAATGGGGTCGTACATAAGATTATAAGTTTTTAGCTAATGGGCATAAGCAACTATGTATTGATACCTGATACTGTCCAAGCTGACTCTTGCTAAATCAGTTAATCCTTCAGCTATTTTAGCCCAAATCACCCTTGAAAAGAAATGGGTATATGTGACCTGAGATCAGCCTTTGTGATTGGAGACCTTCCTACAGAGTGCGCATAAATGCTAAAATAAAGAGGCCGCATAACCAGCCCTGAAAAAGATCTTTACCCAAGCCTGCGATATGCAAATTCTAACCCAAGAAAACAAAAACCTGTGATAAGAAGAATGGAGCAGGAATGAAAAGACGTAGCACATATTCATATTGGAAAGATATCGAAACTTTTTAGGGAGATGAATTCTATCAGTTTAAGGATTCAAAGCATTGTCAAAGCGCAGTACAAATATCCAACAAACTGAAATAGCCCGAACCTACTGAATCCGTCTTGAAATCTGCAAATGTACTGTTCGAAATTCGACCTCATCATCTCTCAACTATATCAATGTAATATGAGGGTGATTCTTTGTATATAAGATGGAGGGGTCATCAAAACGATCCTCAAGCACCTTGGCTTGAGGGACGTAAAGGCCAGAACTTGCGCCCAGGATCAATGCCCTGCCAAAACATGAACCCTCTATCGATTATTCCGACTCCCAACTCCCTGTATCTGATAAGTGGCTTTATATAGCCCCAGAGTATTCAGAGGTTTATCCGCCTGTGGAGAGGCATTCCGCCTGATTTCTAAAGTCAGCAGTGGAGGTAAGAGGATGCATCTAATCAAAATACCTCAATTTTTCCACTGTTGGTGGTAAACGTCCCTCACGCCTTCATGTCACTGTCCTCCTTTTTCGCCCACTGAGTTCTCTATTTTCGCCCGACGAGATGTCCCCACAATATCATGAGGTGATTTTCTGTTTGACGCACAAGGGCAAATTCATATATGCTCTCCCCTCGAAAAGCGACTTCTTATCCATGAGATGTGCCCATATTGTTGGTTTTTCTTGGGCCAAAGATCAATGCTGAAAATATTTGTTACAAGAGAAGAGAAATGCTAATATTTATTAAGCGACTGATAGTTCTCATTTTAATTCCGGCCGGGTTGGTTTTTCTTTTTGCCCCTCTCCATACCTTCCGCGATACATATATAGAAAAAGACTTTGTTTTTCTCATAGCCGAACCGGTCTCTTCTGAAGATAATAACGTAGATTCTCTTCCGCTGTTAACCCGGGAACAGTTAGAACCATACCCACAATTTCTCACCACTGTATTGGAAAGAAAGGAGCGTGTGGAAACTTACAGGCCTTCCCCAAGGGCTGCTGATGACATACCGGGCCTGGAATCTCTTGGAAATAAACTCTCTCAGATGGATGGTGTTTCACCAGAGGAAGGAGAAAAGTATAAAAAAGAGCTGGCCCGGCAGCAGAAAAGAATTCATAACTCAAAGGCCGAGATGCGCAAAATCAGGTTAACCGGTTTCTCTTATCTACAGCAACAATGGGAAACGGAACCCACGGCTATTTCAATTGAAGAGTGGGAACAGATGAAAGGAGCTCTCTTATTTTCATATAATAATCAAACCTCCTTTTTATTTGAAAACACATTGTTTCGGGGGGTTGTGAGACATGACTACGGCCATGTAAAGGCACCGGTTCCAGGTCTTGCTCTGGGGCGAAAAATTGCGGGCGCGGCCTCTCTCATCATGGGATTGCTGTTAATGATGGGTTTGTACCTGAAGAAGCAAGGGATCATGATAGCGAAAACCTGGAATATTTTATTGTGGGATATTATCGTGATATGTATCAGCGTCTTTTTCTTATACGGCACTATAGACCTTCTCTTTATGAAACTTTTCGAAACCGGAATGGGAACCGAAGAATTTATCCAGTTTATGGGCGTTTTCTGGGTGTTTATTGGCATTCCTGCCGCAGCATTTTTCATTGCGGCTTCTGCGGCCCAGGCCGTAACGATCAATCCCAAAAAGGCTTTGGGGTCGGACCAAGCTAACAAATTTATATCATTGATGAAAGAACCACATTTCGGCCTAGTTTTTGGCCTTAAACAGCCCTTTTGTAGGGTAAAAACGGGGTTTTAAGAATCTATGAAAAGAGGCGGTGTCCCTTAGAATAGGCATTTTGCCATAAAAAAAGAACTTCTAAGCCCTGAAAAGAGTGGTAATTTGATTGCTATTTTCAGAGAATTCAAAAGGTTGGCTTGGTCCGACCCCAATCGACAATCCTCCCTAGAACTTGAAATACCGACTCAGGATGAAATTGGCCACTGTGATGTGGCACCTCTCGATGCCCAGAATAACCCTAACCCTGATGGGGTCATTAATATAGGTGATGCACTGGTGATCTTAAGAAAGGCATTGGGGATTATTTCGTTCTAACATAATCTATGGAATGCCTACAGGAACCTGTACTGCAAAAAGCAAATAACTAATCTTATTTTTCATGGAAAAAAGGTTATCTTTTTTAATAGCCATTAAACACCTTTTATTTCTCTTCCTGTACACGATTGCATCTTGAAATAACAACATGAGAATGTAAAGCTTCTATGAGTCTTCTATAGAAATTTTACCTTTCTACAGGAAGAGTTTAAACTATATTGATTTTTCCACTTCTAATGAATAGTGAGATCTGTTTATTTCAGGTGATAACCTATAAAGTTGGGTATTAAAGATGTCACATTTTGGACAGACTCCATTGCATAACACAGATTGTATTATTATTGTAGCATGCCTAATACCTCAGCCTTTCTATAATTTTTTAGCGAGAACGTCAACAGATAGTATTCTCGACAATTTATGAGATGGATTGCTATCTAAAGTAAGCTACAGTAAACCACTATCGCCAATTAGTACTAATTATTGAATACCATGGCGAGGAGAATATGTTATTTGTATAAGGCAAACATTAACAGCATTGATTTAACGCTAGAAAAATAGTAGTGAATGGAGAGGGAAGAACTATAAAGGACAGGAGATAGAATGGTGACAAAAATATGGTTCAATTACAAATCTAAGCACAGAGCATTTCCTCATCCACTATCATTTTTTAAGGATTTCCCTTGAAATGGATCTATGGATGGACAGAGGGATCATAGATAACAAAGGCGTGATATTTGTTTTGTTCTTTTATGTCACCTTACAGATGAAGATCTGGTGATAACCTGCTCAAATCATCGGGAAATGCGCCTCGGAACATGTAAGATACAGGCCCTCTTTCTTCAGGATAACTCAAAAGTAATGGCCAGCAAGAGACACTTTGGAGCCATTTTTTACAGCTTATCGCGCCCCGCAATTTCCAGGAGAAACATATGTTTGAGCCGAATATATCGAGACTTCAGGCGAAGGGTAATGTCAAAAAGCTTATTAAGGCACTTAAATACGAGAAGAAAGGAAGAAAGCGTGCTCGATTAGAAGTGAGGAAAAATGCAGCGAAAGCCTTAGGAATAATTGGCGATCCCCAGGCGGCTCAACCCCTGTCAAACGCATTAATAGCGGCGTTAAATTTGGATGTTCACCATCAAGACTACAGCGTTTTGTTTCCCGAGGTTTTAGCCAAAGCGCTTGGCCAAATAAGAGATCCGAAGGCAGTAGATGCTTTAGTGATGGCTCTAACATTCAGGAATGCATCCGTCAGAAAGGCTGCCGCGGCTTCATTAGGTGAGATAGGAGAGCACCCCAAATCCGTAAGGGCATTAGAAAATGCCATAAATGACACCGATGAAGGTGTACAAAAGGCGGCTGTAAAGGCATTAGCCTCTATTGGAACGAATGGGGCACTGAAACCCCTTATCCGGTTGCTGATGGGTAATCAAAAAGACATGCGCGCTATGGCAAAATCTGAACTGGATAAAATCGCATGGGTTCCTCAGAACGAAACTGAGGAAGCATATTACCTTTCAGCGCATCGA
>JAGYMO010000180.1 GCA_018400255.1 Deltaproteobacteria bacterium | reverse complement strand
TGAATTCAACGTGAGCCGTATCTGTATCAGAGAAATACTTTACTTTCATATTTTACTCCTCCTTGTATGATCTATCAAAAAATGCATTATGGACTGTTTCACCGTCTTCAAGTAAAATAACTCTCAAATATTTTCCTGCTTCTGATATTTTGGCCCATTTCCTGATTCTTCCATCAGATTGAGTCTCAACTTTTTCAGGTTTTTCAATTACTGTCTTTATCCAATCCTCTTTAATGCAAACACGATCTGGACGTTTCTTTGTATAATCAAAATATTGTGTGGTCTTCATTCCTCAAAATCCAGATATATTATTTGTGCCGAGCATTATATATTAAGCAGATTCTTCTTTTTTCATCGACGCCAAAAAATAAATAGATTATACATAAATTCGGTTGATAACGCAAAAAGATAAAAATGTCTCAGGGATGAAAAGGCCGAGTAGGAGAATATAGGGTCGCATCGTAAGTATTAACTTATTGACCACGCCATCTTATTTCGATAGGATGTCGGAAGCTTCACATCCTCTTACACAGGGTTCTTTCTACAAGGAGAGAAAAAAGGTGTTCTTTGAATGGCAAGGGCGTTACGAGTAGAATTTTTGGGAAGGCAGAAAGAAAAACCTTACTGAATTTTTGTGTGCATTTTGATATATTGGGGAAATTGAGGAAATCGAAACGATCTCTGTGGGTGGAACTATACGAGATATCATACGGCTTCGCAGGCAATACGGTGCCGGAAGATGGCGGAAGCTAAAAGGGACAGCTTCTGTTCGCCGTTCAAAACGGGAATGTAAGGAAAGCCGAATTGCATTGGTATGAAGCTCACGGTTTAGGTAAAGTAAAGATAAAAATAAAACATTTTCTGGACTAATCCAATGGAAAAAAGAAACGACCAGCCAAAGTTTGCTCTTTGCATAGAAAATAGGGATTGCGAAGATTTGGTGAAAAGAAAAATTTATCAATTCCTTCCAGACGAAGAAGCGCAAAAGGAGGGCTATTTGAGAGTGCTTGATGAATCAAGGGAAGATTATCTTTATCCCGCATCCTATTTCGTTATTATACAGCTACCTATCGAAGAGCAAGAAGCATTACAAATAACGACCTAATCAGAGAGAGGCTCACCCATCACCTAAAATAGGGCCATCCCTATACAGCCTGGGAAAAATAGGCTGAGACCTACTCATTTGACAAAATGGTCAGCAAGGTTCTTGAATAATACGAAATGTGAGCGCTAAGCAAAAAGGGCCCGTATATGCATCTCTTGAGATTAGCCTCACCCAAACCTGTGATATGAGAACCCTATCGCAGCAAAACAAATAACCGCGATAAGAAAAAGGTCTCAGATGCTAGATAACCGAGAGCATGTGGATAGGCGAGATGTCAAAAATTTTTAAGGTTAAATAAATTCAATATTTTTGAGGGTTAAGGTCTCTATTAAATCGCCCAATAAACATGCAATACATTCACACTGCGCAAATCCACTGACTCCATCTTGAAATAAATTGGTTTAGACAAAAAAACCAGTTGAAGATCATGGTTCAGGCTAAAGCTTTGAATCTAACTCCTTGACATTCTTATTGTTAACCATTTAGTATGCAAAAGCATGGGAATTCTACCTTAGGGGAGCGTTATACCATAACCTATAAGTTAAAAACTCATGGGGCAAATGAACCTAAGACATGCTACCATACATTCCAATGTGCTGGCGTCTTATTTTTAAGATACTTACACTATGATCCTAGCAACGTAAACTGCGTCTAAATCATAGCCTTACCATAAATGCGTGATCCTATAAAAATGAGGTATTTACGATGGTAACTTCAATGAAAGCAACGGGGTCAAAGATACTTCCCTTTTGGCTCTTTAAAATAGCACTATTTCTCAGTCTAACCCTTTTTTTCCATGGAATTGCCTCAGGGGCTTTGTGGTATGTAAATGGAGACATGGGCACCTCAGGTGATGGTACAAATTGGAACACTGCCTTCCTTAGCGTCCAGGAAGCAGTAAACACTGTGAGTGAAGGTGATGAGATCTGGGTCAAGAAGGGCACCTACCTGCTGTCCTCTCAAATCAACGTGAATAAGGCCGTTGGCATCTATGGCGGCTTTCGTGGAGATGAGACACAGAGGGAGCAGAGGGACTGGGAAACGAATGTGACCACCATAGACGGGCAGAAATTTGTCTATCACTGCTTTTATATTACATCAAATGCTACTATAGATGGCCTTACCATTACTGGAGGCAATGCCACTGGCAGCTGGCCGGATGACTCAGGCGGTGGAATCTTTAATAGTAAAGCCTCTCCAGTTATTGCTAACTGCACACTGCATGATAATAGGGCTGAATCAGATGGCGGTGGAATGATGAACTGGGCTAATGCATCACCTATCATAAGCAATTGCACATTCTATGATAATAACGCCGAATCAGATGGTGGTGGAATGATGAACTGGACTGATTCATCACCCACAATAAGCAACTCTACATTTTTTGGTAATAGTGCGGGCCTTTATGGAGGAGGTATGATGAATTTTGTTGAATGCTCCCCAAATATAAGTGACTGCGTGTTTTCTACTAACAGCGCAGGATTCGATGGCGGTGGAATAATGAATATTGATAATTCCTCTCCTAGCATAACATGCTGTACATTCTCTGGGAACAGCGCAACGGAATCAGATGGTGGCGGAATGGGGAATTTTGAAAGCTCCTCCCCCACTATAATTGATTGTACATTCTCTGCCAACAGCTCAGGGAATGCTGGTGGCGGAATGCTTAATGAAAATAAATCATCCCCGACTATAACAGACAGTACATTTTCTAATAATAGCGCACAATTAAGCGGCGGTGGAATGGTAAATGATGATTCCTCCCCTGTCATAACCAACTGCTTATTTTTTGGCAATAGTGCGGGATCAGGTGGTGGAGCAATGGTAAATGGTAATAATTCCTGTCCAGTTATAGCTGACAGCCAATTCTCCAGTAACGGCGCAAACAAGGGTGGCGGTATAATGAATTTTAATAGTTCATCACCAAGTATAGAAAATTCTGTATTTTTTGCTAATAGTGCAAAAAAAGATGGAGGGGGCATTGGGAACTGGACCAACTCATCCCCAACTATAACTAACTGTACGTTCTCTGCTAATAGCGCAACGAATGCTGGCGGCGGGATATGTAACGATAATCAATCATCCCCTGCCATAAAGAACTGCATATTGTCTAGCAATACTGCGGATTATGGCGGGGGCATGATCAATTCTAACGAATCGGCACCTGCCATAAAAAACTCTATAGTCTCATATAACAGCGCGGTATATGCTGGTGGGGTGATGAATTGGATAAACTCCTCACCTCATATAGTCAACTCCACATTCTATGGCAATAATGCGGAGTCCGGCGGGGGTGGCATGCAGAATTATAGCTCATCCCCTACCATAACTAACTGCATCCTTTGGCATGATAGTGCGCCTGAAGGTCCTGAGATATATAATTATGATGCTGCTTCCATTCCATTACTTACATACTGTAATATCCAAGGTGGGTATGCCGGAGAAGGTAATATGAGTAGCGATCCTCTTTTGCTTGATCCATCAAATGATGACTTTCACCTTAAACAAACTTCGCCGTGCATAGACAGTGGCATTAATAGGGCATCAGAGATCCCGAGCACTGACTTTGATGGTGATTCAAGGATAATTGATGGGGACAATGACGGAACAGCAATAGTGGATATAGGAGCGGATGAGTACATCAAATCAATAACCATTGTCCCAGATGGAGATGTCGCCCCCCTCGGAAACAGGGACGGGAGTGTCACGGTTGGAGATGCCCTTATTGCACTTCGTTTCGCCTTATTGCTTGAGACGCCCACCCAGGAGGATGTGGTGCATGGTGATGTAGCACCTTTGGATGCCCAGGGCAAACCTGACCCGGATGGGGCCATCAATGTAGGTGATGCCCTGGTGATATTGAGAAAAGCATTGGGGATTATTTCATTTTAACGTTACATATTCGTCAGGGCTTTTAAGGCTCAGAGACAAGAAAGTCCGCCACTTTTATTTCATGAACATTGTACAGGATAACGCAGTAGTAATGGCAGGCAAAATCCATTTGACACATGAACTACCCTAAAATAGTGAGGGAAGCCGCCTATTTCTCTTTTGCCTCTTGGCCTTCCAAATCTGGTGTTTCAGGGGGCAGGGGAGAACACGTCCCGTCCTCGCTGCGGTAGGGAATAACCGTGAGATATAATCCAATGTCTGTCCTTTTGTTAAGTCTCCAAAGCCTGCCCGTAAGTGTGTCGAGCATAAATTTGTCCTCACTTGAATCTGATATCTGGCCGAAGGCAAACCTTCCCTGTGTCGCGGACAAAATGGCTTGGTGCGATTTTTCCTGGACTTGTTTCGAGGAAAAGCCAAATTGCGCCTCTGCCCTCAAAGGAGAAAGGAGCAGGAGTGAGAAAAGCGCGATACTTATCGCAATGATCTTTAAATCTTTGGCCATTATAGTGACCTCCCTTGCGCTATTCATTTCTTTTCATTCTTTTTGTTGCATACCTTAAACATACTTACGATACCAGGTGTTGTTTGTCAACGCATTTAGCCCCTTATATGCGAATGAAAGCGGTCCCTCAGGATACTGTAAAACATCTCGTGTGAATTCTAAAACGGTAAAAAACGTGCTTTCCCGTATAAATAGGGTTTGAACACAACCTTATAAAGAAAGGAGAAACAGTCATGAAGTAGGAATACGTCCAATCATATCCAGTCCATTAAGACCGGGGATTTTTCCTTGACAATTTTATCCTCCGGGTTACATATTAAACCCAGATTATGCACAAGAAATTTACTGAGCAAATCGATGGAGCCAAAAGAGGCGGCTAACGCTGTCTCTAAGAGTTATCTCTGCTTTATGTAACAACATCGACCAGCAAAGGGGCTGCATAGAATGATAGATGGAAATACATTTGTGGAAATCTCCGCTATTTTGAGCCTTGCGATCCTCATTGGAATTGTCGGGCAAAAATTGCGGCAACCTTTGATAATCATGTTTCTCGCAACGGGCATCCTGGCCGGCCCCTCATGCCTGGGAATCATCCAAAGTCATGATCAGATCGAATTGCTGGCACAGATCGGTATTGCTCTTCTGCTCTTTATCGTCGGCCTCAAGCTCGATTTGCATCTGATTCGCACCACAGGCTCGGTCGCTTTGGCTACCGGCCTTGGGCAGATCACTTTTACATCTATAATCGGGTTCGTAATCGCCATATCGTTGAACATGCCATTCCTCACCGCCGCCTATGTGTCTGTCGCGCTTACTTTTTCAAGCACAATTATCATCGTAAAGCTTCTGTCAGATAAAAAAGAAATAGATTCTCTCCATGGTCAAATAGCTATCGGCTTTCTGATTGTTCAAGATATCGCTGCCATTCTTGCCTTGGTTGGCTTGACCACCTTCGGATCATCAGTGGCTGAAGGGGGGTCTGTTTATATATCAGCGCTGATTATTGGCGCTAAGGGTTTGGGGCTCTTGGGTATTGTCGCCCTGCTGATGAAGTATGTCCTCCCACAACTAACCAGACGACTCGCGAACTCTTTGGAATTATTGACTCTTTTTGCGATTGTGTGGGCGGTTTTCCTCAGCGCAG
>JAGYMO010000179.1 GCA_018400255.1 Deltaproteobacteria bacterium | reverse complement strand
AAGGTGCGAAGATTCATACGTTATCTTTTGAGGCTCTTTTTCCGTACCCTTCTTAATCACAAAATCAGTATAATGAGCGAGAAAAGGAATTTTTTATAGGAACATCAAACGTGATAGAATTAAACGCTCTAAAGATGTGGCATAGCATCCAGTATCTCCTGAGAGACATCATTCTCGAACTGTTTAAAATTTTCCTTAAAATCTGATGCCAGCTTTCTGGCCCGTTCTTCATATTTTTCTCTATTAGACGTCGAATTCCTTGGGTTGAGTATTTCAGGGGGTACTCTTTTGCATGCCTTTGGAATCATGATTCTAAAGATAGGATCCTCTTCAAATTCCCCTTTACTTATACTCCCATCCAATGCGCTATCGATCAGGGCCCGGGAGTAAGAAATTTTTATGCGGTTTCCCTTGCCATAAGGCTCTCCGGCCCAACCTGTATTTAGGAGCCAGCATGATACATTATGTCGTTTGATCTTTTCTAAAAGCAGCTCTGCATAAAGCGTGGGTGGCAGCGCCATAAATGGTGCGCCAAAACATGCGCTAAAGGTTGCCTCTGGTTCGGTAATTCCATCTTCTGTACCTGCGACCTTGGCTGTGTATCCACTCAAAAAATGAAAAACCGCCTGACTTGGTGTCAACCTAGATAGAGGAGGCAGCACACCAAAGGCATCGCATGTTAGCATGATAACGTTTTTTGGATGCCCACAGAAACCCTCGCGGACAGCGCTTGGTATATGGGAGAGGGGATATGCGGCCCTTGTGTTTTCTGTCAGAGACGCATCATCAAGGTCCAGGCGCCTTGTATCGCTATCAAAGCTTACATTCTCCAATACAGTGCCAAATTTTCTGGAGCATTCATATATCTCTGGCTCCTCCTCCTTAGAAAGCCGTATTACTTTCGCATAACAACCACCTTCAAAATTAAACAATCCATTGTCACTCCAACCATGTTCGTCATCTCCAATTAGTCTTCTTTTGGGATCCGCGGAAAGGGTTGTTTTGCCGGTTCCTGAAAGACCAAAAAATATGGCGGGATCATTTTTTTCTCCGATGTTGGCAGAGCAATGCATTGATAAAACTGATTGTCTGGGGAACACATAGTTTAGAATAGTAAAAACGGATTTTTTGAGTTCCCCTGCGTAGCTTGTGCCACCAATGAGTACCAGTTTTTTTCCAAGATGAAGAAGTATAAAGGCCTCTGAGTTCGTGCCATCGAGCTCCGGTACGGCATGAAAACGAGGCACATCAATGATGGTATACTCTGGCCTATGTTTTTCTGCCTCACCCTCATCTTTAATCTGTATAAACATATTTCTAGCAAAGAGGTTTTGCCACGCAGTCTCTGTTATTACCCTGATGGGTATTTTGTAATCAGGAGATGCCCCTGCATAACAATCCTGCACGAAAAGGTCCTTGTTTTGGAAATATGCCTGAAGTCTGTAAAAAAGTTTCAGGAACCTATTTTCTTTCATGCCCTTGTTTACGTGTCCCCACCAGATATTGTCTTTACTTGATGGCTCCTCGACTATAAATTTGTCATTAGGGGATCTGCCTGTGTGATGACCTGTTCTCACAACTACGGGTCCTAAGTGAGTTATATGCCCCTCTCTCCTTCTTACAATTTCCTCGTACAGATGAGGCGTTGAGGCATTCCAATAAATGCTTCCTACGTTCTTAAAGCCACGTTCATCCAGCTCAGGCCTAACATCTTTTTGATTAAACATCGTGATTCTCCGCTATTTTAATTGAAACTTTTCTGAGTATTAAAAATCTGATTCTTTGGACTTAAATGTAAACTTTTTTATACAATTGATACATTGAATAGGTGTCAAAACATCAGGTTTATAGATTAATTAATCGCTTACTGCATGAGATTTATGCATTTCTTTATCCGGTTATTGTAAGATAAAATAGTAATTGAATTATTATATGTCTTTGAAAGGTTTTCCCATTTTCATGAATAATTAAACTGGAAAAAATGATTGAAAATGGGGTTTTTTGATTATGATACGGATTTATTTATAAGTTATAGGCTTATAAATATAAATTTCAAGATCAATTTTATCGGTTGGTAAATATAAGATAAAAATACAGGTTGTTATGTGGGATTTATTTAAAGATTTAGACCTATCTGTATATGTAAAATTTCGTGCGGGATAAATAGAAAAAACCTTCTGTAAAGGCCCTGTATAAAAATTAAATTCCTAAATAGGCCTCTCTAATATCAGAGGAGCCCTTTATTTTTTCCGGAGATCCTTCAGCCTTTATTTGGCCCTCATGCATAATGTAGACATAATTTGCCGCATCAAGGGACGCCTCGGCATTTTGTTCTACAAGAAGTATGGTCAGGCCAACCTCAGTTTGTAATTTTTCAACGGTTTCAAAGACCTCTCCAACGAGTTTAGGCGCCAATCCTTGACTTGGCTCGTCAAGCATTATAAGTTTTGGCTTGGACATAAGTGCACGGGCGATGGTTACCATTTGTTGCTGGCCTCCACTCAGTGTGCCTGCTTGCTGTTTGTTCCTCTCCTTGAGAATGGGGAATAAAGAGTAAACGAGATCCAGGGATTCACTGATGTTTTTCGTGGCCTCTTTTCGGTAGGCACCCATGATTAGATTTTCATGCACAGTCATTCCCCCAAAGAGATGCTTTCCTTCTGGAACGAGACTAATACCCAAATCAACTTTTTTGTGGGTAGGGAAATGCGTAATCTCTTCATCCTCGTAAAATATTTTCCCGGACCATGGCTCTACAGAACCTAACACCGTATAAAGAAGGGTTGATTTACCAACGCCATTGGGGCCAAGAAGAGATGTTATAGACCCTTTGTTGACGATAAGGCTTGGTTTCCATAATACCTGCATTGGTCCGTAGCCGGATTCTAGATCTTCTATACGTAACATACTATCCATCAGCATCTTACTCCTTTTTCCAAATTTCTGATTTCCATTTGGATTCATCTGGAGGATGACCTAAGTATACTTCGACTACCCTTGGATCAGCCAATGCCTTTTCTGTTTTTGCATCAACTAATTTAGCCCCAAAATTCATTACGATTACTCGCTCGGCCAATCCTACTACCGCCCTCATGATATGCTCAACCATTGCTACTATGGCTATTTCTTCTTCCTCCTTTATCCTCTTGATGAACTGAACCATATGGTCAATATCCTTTGGATTCATTCCCGCCATGGCCTCATCCATAAGCAGAAGTTTTGGCTTCATTGCAAGGGCCCTGGCAATCTCCATCAATTTTTTTTCAACTGGGGTTAGACTGCCGGATTCCTTATTCTTTTGGGTTTCGATTCCAACAAGCTCAATGTATCGGTCTGCGATTTTTAGAGAATCATCCACGCTGACTTGACCGGAAAGAGTGCCAAACATGGCACCAATGGCTACATTTTCTCTTACGCTTGCCGAGCTAAAGGGCCTGGGTATTTGAAATGTTCTTCCCAGTCCAAGGGGAGCCCTTTTGTGTGCAGGCAATTTGGTGATATCTTTCCCTTCGAATGTGATGTTTCCCTCATCCGGGGAATAAACGCCACTGATGATATTGAAAAGCGTTGTTTTTCCGCTCCCATTGGGGCCAACTATGCCTATTACCTCTCCTGCTTCTATTTCCAGGCTCACCTTATCGACAGCGATAAGCCCTCCAAATCGTTTCGTTATATTCTCAAGTCTAAGCAAAGACATCGGTATTACCTATTCAATAAACATTTCCAATTTTGTGCCTCTTAATCTTTTTTTCAGAAGCCCGACGACACCTTCCGGCGCTATTACAATTATGATAATAATAATTGGGGCGAATACGAGGAGTTGAAATCCCGGCATAATAACCGCAAGCCAATATTTAGACAACCCATAGATAAGTCCCCCTATTACTGGCCCCATAAGAGTGCCGGCGCCTCCGAGCAAAACAACCACGATACATTCCACTGTGTAATGGATAACAAACACATCGCCAGGGTATACATGACCAAGCTTTAATCCCCAGGCCAAGGCCCCGACACCTGCTCCAAGCCAACCG
>JAGYMO010000178.1 GCA_018400255.1 Deltaproteobacteria bacterium | reverse complement strand
GTCCTTAATGTTGTCTCCGTAACCTGCCAAGTCCCCGGTAAATGGGGCTGCCACACCAATTCGTATATTTTCTGCCATAACGCTATTGGTGATTCCAAAGACAAGGGCCAGGCAAAAGACTAGACCTAAAACTAAAAAACCACGTGTTTTTTTCATAACTATTCCTCCCTTTGTTAAAATTAACAGTACCTGGTTTTTATATAAATACAGATATAAACACTGTAGGTGTTAAGCTATTGGAGTAAAAGGATCAGAAGCTTACAGGTAAATGGTTTCCAAAAGTTTTTATTTTTCTTCATAACTGATGAAAGATAAAGAAAATAAATATGAGTGTCAAGAGAAATATACATTTATTTTTGCTAAAAAATTTTAGTCAATATATGTTTATTAGATACAGGAATGTATAACTATTAATTTAGCATATAAGGGTGTTAAGAACATTATTATTCATGGTTTTCGCTTGACACCGGAATTATTATTTACCTATATTGTTTTAGATTTAAAAGAGCGCTGAAGTCAGGTTATTGAACTGTTTCTATTATGGAAGGAAGGGGTAATTTTACATGGAAAAAAGCCTTTTTATTCCTCTAGACAAGGAAAACCTTACCACCCTGTTTATTTATTATAATTGGAGGAAGGATTTAGTAGCATTGAGGTCTGCCAGGGAGTGGGAAGGGGGCACAAATTGGTCGCGTTATGGTGAGGATTTTACATTCGAAGGTGCCCTCACGAATAATAGTCTTTACCTTGGAAATAAAGAGACCTGGAACATATTTAAGAAATACGATCTTGCCGACTACCTTGATGAGGTCATAGACTTACTAAGGAAGGGGCGGCATCAAGGAATAGAGTGTTTTTATAATAAGGAGAATGATGTCCATTTTATAAGCAACATGCACAGTAATGTATTAGGTATTAACAATGGTTATCATGCTATAAGAAGCGGTGGCATAAGGCGTCACGAGCCGGAAGAGGATGAACTGGGTGTAATAATAGATGGTCTAAACTTAAGCAGGGCAATGTCTTTCAAGAACGCAGGAGCTCAGATTCCCTTTGGGGGCAGTAAGATTACAGTCCAATGCAGGCCGCTGGATTTAAAAGATTTTATGACCATAGGGTTTTTAGCGTATGCCCTTGATAGGACCAGATCGTTTACAGGCCCCGACATGGGTTTTTCTCCCGAATTGGCAGATGTCATGAGAAGGGAAGGATACTCCATGAATATTGCCGGTGGCTTTGATAGCAAGATTGGGCCTACTGGTGCTCCCACTGCCTATGGAGTCTATCTGGCAATAAAGGAGGCTGTAAGGTTTAAATTCGGAAAAGAGAGCCTAAAAGAGATGAGTATTGTTGTTCAGGGAACTGGTGCAGTGGGCTATCCGTTGGTAGAGAAATATCTTGCCAATGAGGGTGCAATGATATTTGTTTCAGACACTAGAAAAGAGCCGGTAGCAGAGTTAGCTAAACGCTTCCCCCGGAACGTAAAGGAAATAGATTCCAAAGACATCTACACCTTTGATGCGGATATCTTTGCTCCGTGTGCCATTGGAGGGATAATAGATGAGGAACATAGTAAGGGGTTGAAATATTCCATTGTAATGGGGGCTGCGAATAATCAGCTTAAGGCAACAAGTGAGGAAGAAGAGATAAGGCTTTCAAAAGAACTTGCCAAAAGAGATATACTTTTCCAGGTATCATGGATGCACAACACTGGTGGGGTAATAGCCGGCATGGAGGAGTATATTAATCGGGAGCAGGCGGATATTAAGAATGTAATGTCTCACACTGAAAAAGTTTGCCGGGAAGGGGTCCGAGAGAATCTTTATTCTTCGAAAAAAGAGGGGCTTACACCGACAGAGAGGGCATATAAATATTATGGCTCCAAGATATACCCATCGTATGAAAATTCATGATTTACTCAACCTGGTTGGCCCGTAATGAAAGATCAAATTTAAACAGCCTGTATTAGTTTTTATTGTGGGATTTTTTGTATTTAACCAATAACAAGGAGGCAGTATTATGAAAAGGGTATTAGTTTTTTTAACATTTTTTTTGGTGGTAGGCCTAATTTTTGGACCCGGACTCTATGCTAAGATGATTCGTATTGGAGAGGCACAAATTGTGGCTCATCCAGCCCTGGACAATGATTCAAAAGGATTTAAGGCAGCTCTGGCAGAGGAAGGTTTTGTTGAGGGTGAAAATGTCACTATAGACCGGCAAAATGCCCAGGGTGATCAGGCAAACTGCTCTATAATAGCAAGAAAGTTTGAAGATGATAAGGTTGCCCTTGTCCATGCTATTAGTACACCTAATGCTCAGGCACAGGTGAAGGTAAGCAAGACCATACCCATTATTTTTTCCTCTGTTACTGATCCGGTAAAAACCGGTATAGTTCCAAAAATGGGGAAAACAGGCATACATGTGACAGGGGTAAGTGATAGGTGGCCTATCAGCCTTCAGTGCAAGATGTATCAGGATTTAGTGCCTCACGCCAAGACATGGGGAACGATTTACAACCCTGGGGATGTCAATGTTACATTTCATATAAAAGAGATGAAGGAAACCATAGAGGGAATGGGTCTAAAGTTAATTGAGGCTCATGTATCCACAAGCTCCGAGGTTATGCAGGCTGCTCAGAGTCTTGCGGGAAGGGTAGATGCCATTCATATCACCTCTGATAACACGTGCGTTTCAGCGTTCGAATCTATTGTAAAGATATGCAATGCAAATGATATAGCACTGTTTGCCGGTGATAGAGACAGTACACCAAGGGGTGCGGTAGCGGCATATGGTCCGGATTATTTTCTGGTAGGCTATACAGCGGGTAAGCAGGCGGCACGGATATTAAAAGGTGAAGATCCAGGTGAAATCCCTGCAGGCCTTGCAGCCGAATACAGTCTGTGGGTAAGCTTGAAGAATGCAAAAGAACAGGGGGTAAAACTCCCACTTACCCTTGTTAAGAAGGCTGCGGACAAGCTTTGGGATGAGGAAGGCAATGTAATAAAGGGTAAATAAAATAACCTAAAGTGAGAGGGAGGAAATTTTCCTCCCTCAAAAAATTTGGTGGCTACATGTTTCTGAGCAGTTTTTTAAGGACTATACCTATATCCCTGGAACAGGGCCTTGCTTACGGTATTGTGGCACTGGGAATAGTTATCAGCTTTCGAATACTAGCATTCCCTGACCTTACAGTAGATGGAAGTTTTCCATTAGGTGCTGCGGCCGTGTCAAGGCTTATTATAGAAGGGATCCATCCTATTTACGGTGTTATGCTGGCTATTTTTTTGGGTTTCATTGCTGGTTGTTTTACAGGTCTTCTTAACACAAAATTAAAGATTAACAGCCTCCTTGCCGGGATCTTGATGATGACTATACTTTATTCCGTTAATCTAAGAATAATGGGGAGATCAAATATACAATTGTTGACTGTAAACACACTATTAACCCCTCTGGAATCACTTGAGATGAATCGTTTTATTCCAATTATCACCTTTTTCTTTTTAGTGACTATAGGGATTAAGATATTGACAGATATGTTTTTGCACACACAGTTAGGTTTTGCTATGAGGGCTACAGGTGACAATGAGCAAATGATCCGGACGCTTGGAACAAATACCGACAACATGACTATCCTTGGGTTAGGTATCTCAAATGCTTTTGTGGCCCTTTCAGGTGCGCTTGTCTGTCAAGATCAGGGGTTTTCTGATGTAGGTATGGGTATAGGCATGATAGTGGCTGGTCTGGCATCCATAATTATAGGCGAAGCGCTTCTTGGAACCAAAACTGTACAGAGAATGACCCTTGCTGCAATTGTCGGTTCAATTATATATAAATTTATCATCTCCATTGGCTTAAGATTAGGTCTGGCCCCGACTGATTTGAAGTTGGCTACTGGTATAATGGTAGTATTAGCCCTTGGAATTCCGGCCTTAAAGAAAGAGAAAGAGGGTAAACTTCATCTCAGGGGGGTATAAGGAAGGCGACGTATGATTGAATTAGCAGAGGTAAAAAAGACATTTTCAAGGGGTACCGTAGATGAAAAGGTAGCTATAAACGGGTTAACCCTTCATATACGTGATGGAGATTTTGTTACGATAATTGGGAGTAATGGCGCAGGAAAAACAACTGCTTTGAATCTTATCTCCGGTACATATTTCCCTGATGAGGGAAATATTGTTATAGATGGGGTAGATGTTACTAATATACCGGAGCACAGAAGGGCAAAATTTTTAGGCAGAATCTTTCAAGACCCGCTTATGGGCACAGCCGCTTCAATGAGTATAGAGGAAAACCTTGCAATTGCTGATTTGCGCGGTAAAAGAAGGGGACTTGGATGGGGTGTAGAGAAGTCACGTAGAGGCCATTACAGGGATATCCTTAAGATGCTGGATCTGGGACTTGAAGACAGGATGAAGGACATGGTAAGTCTTCTTTCAGGAGGCCAGCGTCAATCACTTACACTGCTAATGGTAACCCTGTCAATACCAAAGCTGCTTCTTTTAGATGAACACACAGCAGCCCTGGACCCTAAAACCGCCCAGCGTGTAATGGAGCTTACAGAGAAAATTATAACGGACAATAATCTTACCACTGTTATGGTAACACATAATATGCAACAGGCTATACAATACGGAAACCGCATGATCATGCTTCATGAAGGAAGAATACAGTTTGATATTGAAGGTGAGGAAAAAAATAATCTTACCGTTGAGGATGTCGTAAAAAAATTTGGTGAAAAGCTAAAGGATGAGACCTTGCTGGTAGCTTAAAGATCTAAGGCTTTTCCTGGATATAACCGCTTATTTCTGAACAAATATATGGTGATGCCACTATTAGACTTGAATTTATCTTCTGGCCGTCTAGGTAGTCATCAAGTAAGAAATGATCTCCATCCATTTTGCATATCTTTCCGCCGGCGGCCTCTATAATTACCCTAATAGCGGCCAGGCCATGATACGATTCATCTTTGATGATTGCTGCATCTGCACGGCCCATTGCAACATAGCACGCATGGGCAGTAGTGCATCCTAGGTCACGGATTTTTCCAGGAAATGTTGATTCAAAATTATTGTGAAATCTGGAATAAGTGAGCAAAAGACTTTCATCATTAATATCTTTCTGGTCGGATACAGATATTTCCTCTTTGCCTCTAAAGCTTTTTTTACCTGCCTGGGCGTAAAAAAAATCATCTGTTACAGGCATATGGAATATGGCCAGGATGGGCCAAAAATTTTCAAGAAGGGTAAGTGAATTACCCCAAACAGGTATACCTGCCTGGAAATTTGCAATTCCATCTAACGGATCATAAATCCAAAGGTACCTTTGCTCTTTATGGGTGTAGTCTTCTTTTACTTGATTATTTATAAATATCTGGTGTTCGGGAAATTTTTTAAGGAGTTGATCTTGAAAAAATGCCTCAAGGCGAAGTTCTGCTTCTGTTACTAATTCTTCGTCAAATCTTAGCTGAGAGCTTCCCTTGCCGTAATAGGAAAGCGCCTCTTTTCCTGAAAGTTTTAGAACATCAATTGCAAAGCTTGTTAGCTCTTCTATATTGAGACTTTCTGATTCCATTGTTTTCTCCTTCATATTAAAGTTGTAAGAATTAGTCCTCAAAGACCCTAATCAAGAGGGCTTAGCTTGTAATGGTTAATGGAAAATTCTTGGATGTCTTAATCTCTGCATAAAATACCTAATTATTGATTAGAGAAACGTTAAATCTACTTTTAAGGTTATTTGTCATATTGGTAATTTTTTTCGCATCTATTCAGCCACGAAGATACGAAGAAAAGATTGATATCACTATAACACAATACATATGTGGTCAGGTTTTCTCACTACTATTACCACGCCGTATATCAAGTAGGCCCATCAAGGCAGTAATTTCATACTCTTTATGGCTTAGTGCCCCTGGCCCAGACCTGGCTTTGCAAAGTAGTTGTTTGATATAAAGTCCTTGAAAAATTAATAACCACTATACAATATCCCAATAATGTCGCACCTC
>JAGYMO010000177.1 GCA_018400255.1 Deltaproteobacteria bacterium | reverse complement strand
TCGATCCTGTATTAACCCTGGGTAATTTAGTCAGTTCCGAACTCGTGCCCGGTAAGATTAGAAAAAAGGCAAGCCAAATGCGGCCCTCAAGTGGTTCCTTTTATGCCTTCGTCGGTACCGATCTTGATCTACCCTCTATGGGAGTAAGTGATGCAAATATAATTCATTACAATGACTATGATATAAATAAGATATATAAGAGCTTATCAGCCTTGACTCCACCTGAATCCTTTCCTGCTTTTTTTATAACGAGCCCCTCCGTAAAAGACCCTGAGGGTGGTCATGCACCGAAGGGGCATCACACGGTTGAGATAATAACAGGGGCAAGCTACGAACCCTTTGAGCGATGGGCAAACCTTCCTTCAAGAGGGAGGGGCAAAGAGTACGAAGAACTAAAGGAAAATATCGGAAAGAGGCTTATTGCAGCAGCCGAGAAATATATACCTGCACTTTCCCAGCATATCGATTTTGTTGAGTACGGGACGCCCCTTACCAATGAGTATTGGGTTAATGCCAGACGGGGTGGCAATTATGGGCCTGAACAGACACCTGATCAAGTGGGCCCTGGTCGGTTTATTACATCTGAAACCGGTATTGGGGGGCTCTTTCTTTCAGGCGCGGGTACCATTGGGGGAGGCGTAATGCCCTGTATCGAATCTGGAATTCAAGCGGGGAAAAAGGCGGCCAAATACATGGAGCCCTAATGTTAGGTTTAATTAATGCAAATTGGGTAAGAGGATTTGGAGAATGACGTATGTCTTTAAATATGGATGAAACAACCCTATTTATTTCGGGCGCCTGCTTTATTAATTGTTATAGAGTTATCTAAGTATAGACGGGTTTTCTTTTTTCCAGAAATGCATTTACACCCTCATGACCACCAGGCTGTTCAGCAGACCATGAAAGAAATTCTCTCTCTCCCTCAAGTTGTTCCTCAAGGGAATTATTAAAGGAATTTATTATCAATTTTTTAGAGGCGGCAAACGAGGAGATAGGGATTCGTTGGATATCTTCGAGTAATTGCAAAGACCTTTTAACCGATTGGCCATCTTCTGCTAAATAAGTTATAAGGCCTAAGGATAGTGCATCCTTAGCATTAATTGGTGTATCTAATGTAGCTATTTCCATGGCCTTTGCAATGCCTACAATTCTTGGCAAGGTGAATGTGCCTCCGCCATCTATGCTTAAACCGTTTGTTGTGTATGCGTGTCGCAGTACAGCAGATGCCTCCATTACCCTAAAATCACAGGCCAGTGCCATAGAAAAACCCCCGCCTGCAGCAATGCCGTTTATTGCTGCAACCACCGGCTTTCCCATACGGCGAATTTCAAGGATTGTTTGATGGTATCTTGGGGTGAGTTCATAAAATGCATCTGCGTATGATTCTCTATAGGTAGATAACCACTTTAAATCTGCTCCCGCACAAAAGGCCTTTCCCTCTCCTGTAATAATTACGCCCGTAATGGATGTGTCCCTTGAGATCTTCATAAGTTCTTCCAGTAGTAATTCTATCATTTCTAATCCAAATGAATTAAAGGCATCGGGTCTATTAAGGGTCACTTTTGCGACTCCATTTGAGGTCTCTAACCTTATAGTCTCATTCATCTTTGATCTCCTTTAAAAGTAGTTTTAAATTCCTCATTAAATCAAAATGCCTTAAAATGCACTATTGCGGCCCTAAACATTCTTACTGAAATTGGCATAGTATATTTTGGTTTTTGTAAGAAACTTGATCCAGCTTATTCTCAAAAAGGCTACTATATAATTACAAGTATTCATCAACTATACCCGCTAAGCTGTCTGGCTTACGAATGTTCAAACGTAAATTAACCTGTAAGTTTCAGCAGATTTATAATTTCCAGACCAAAGACTTTTCCCTGCCAATTTCTTATGAGGCTGAGATTTTTAAAATCCTTCATGTCTTGTGGGTATTTCGTAGCAAGCAACTGAATTTGCAGGTTAGTGCAGACAAGGGAGGGGTCTATGCTAAGTTCAGTTGCGCGGGTATCTCTCCATAAGCGAAGGGCTTTGATCCGTTTTGCAGCCATCGGGTTAAATAATTTTGTTGTCTTATTTGGGTAAACCGGGAGCTTATTTTCCGGTAAACTCAGTGCATCTTTGATTATTTGCAAAAGAGAAGTCTCAAACGAGTTGAGTTGTTTGGGGCTCAGGCAGTTTATAGCCTTAAGCGCCTTTTTTGTTGTGGGCTGCTTTTTTGAAAGCTCCATAACCTGCCTGTTGCCTAAGATTTTAAAGCAAGGAACATTAGAACGCTTTGCTATATCTTCCCTGAATTGCAATATAGCCTCTAAAACAGCAAGGCTTCGAGGTCCAAGCCTTCCCGCACCCCTGAAATTTATAAATAAGTGGCTATTTTTTGTGATGTTAGGCTTTATTTTACTTAGTATGTTATTTTCTTCCTCTGCCCAGGAGAGCCTTCCCTTTTTAATAAGTTCTTTTTTGAGTATTTGATATAGGCTAATCAGCTTGTAGGAATCCCACGCTGCATAATCAAGCATTGGAATTGGGAGAGGTCTTTTAGACCAGTCTTTTTTTTGGTATTTTTTTTCAATAACTATGCCCAGTACCTCTTTTAGAAGGTTCAAAAGACTGTATTCCCTGAATCCAAGAAACCTTGCAGCAATCTGAGTATCAAAAAGATTATTGATCTCAATGGCAAAGTCACGGTAAAGAGAGCGGATATCATAATCTGCGCCATGAAAAATTTTTAATATGTCTTTATTAGCGAATATTCTTTTAATGGGAGAAAGATCTTTCAAGGCTATAGTGTCTATTAACATGTTTTTTGTCTGCGTTGAGATCTGCAAGAGGCAGACTTTCTCCCTGTAATGGAACATCGAATCTGACTCAAGATCTATACCAATGGCCCCCTCATTCTCGAGTTCAGCCTCTAT
The DNA here is from genome assembly GCA_018400255.1 of Deltaproteobacteria bacterium. Lineage (GTDB taxonomy): Bacteria > Desulfobacterota > DSM-4660 > Desulfatiglandales > B25-G16 > M55B121. Next base: position 2,424 of record JAGYMO010000177.1, on the reverse strand, counting down.
TTTTTTTAGCTCGTAACTTTTTGTAATTACTTTATATGCAATCTGCTCGTTATTCATTTTTCAGATAGTGTCATAAATTTTTAGTAACAATTCAGGATAATTGAAATGCCTCTCAAGCTGAAAGGCCTTAGGGAAAGTGGAAACTGGATTATGAGTACAAAAGTATAAAGGAGATATACCTTACCGTCAAGAAAGAAACTTAGGCCTGTCAGCAACACGAACACATTAAAGTGCGCTTATACTGAATCTAACACAACAAGTTTCCTGGTGTTTTTAGGCTTATGCCGTTCCATACATAAAAACGAAGAGAAGGATAATTGTGTTTCAAGGTTTTAATACAATAAAGCACACAATGAGGCCTTAGATTTTCACCCCGACCGCAGAAAGCCACGGCTTTAGCCGTGGATGAATGCGCCTATAGCCGGGATGTCGCACTACTAAGCCCCGCCGTTCACAAAGCGAATCGGCAAAACCAGGTGGTTCCACGGGCTTGCCCGTGGGGCGCCACAAATGCACGCCTCGAAGCTCCTTAAAATTTTTATTTAAAATCAGACAAAATACTTCTATATTTGTAAACATTTTCCTAGATAATTCGTCTAACATCATAAAAAGTACCGAAAAGGGACAAATATGAATAAGGATAGAGTTGATTTCGGTAAGCTCATAAGCAATCATCAAGCGAGAATCTTCCGTGTTGCAATGGGTATGCTTGGGAACAAAGAGGAGGCCCTTGATATTACCCAGGAGGTTTTTCTGAAGGCATTCAAATCTTACGATGATTTTCAGTTTAATTCATCATTAGAAACATGGTTAATCAGAATAACTATAAACAAGGTAAAAGATTACATCAGGAAAGAAAGACTTAGGAGATTATTTTTTTTTAGGTCAGAAAAGACGACAGATAATGCTATTTACATGGTCAAAGATAAAAACCCTTCGCCGCATGAAAATGTGGAGAATGAACAATTGAGGGAAAAACTAAGATCCTTTCAAGACAATTTAAAGGGGAGAGAGCGGGAGGTCTTTGCCCTAAGATTTGGTTGTGATTATACCATCAAGGAAATATCTTCACTAATTGGCATAGGCCAAAGCTCTGTAAAAACCTACCTCTATAGGGCCTTAAATAAAGCAAAAAAACACTTTATATATTTGGAAGAGCTATGAGAAATACACACCTTACAGATAAAGAAATCTTCTCTTTGATAATAAATCCAAAAAGTGCTGAGGGGGAAATATGTAATCATCTTGAAAAGTGCGATCTATGTCAAAGGCGATTTAAAACATTGAATGATTTTACAGAGGCCTTTCAAAAACATGTTAAACAAGATGATATAAACTGGGAATTAGAGAGGCAAAAAGTTCTTGCATCTTTATCTCGGCACAATAAGCCTTTATTTTTAAAATGGAGATGGGCAGCAGCCTTTATGTTTTCTATTTTAATTTTTGGTTCCCTTCTTCTATTCAATACATTTCAATACAAGAATGAGGTTCTGATTTCAGAAAGAGATTTATTGGCGGAAATTCAGGTCGTTACAGATTTTGAGGGCAATAATACATTTTCGGACAGCATCCTTTATTTAAGTGGCTGCGAGCCCGAAGAATCTACTAGCTTCTTAAATTTATTCTTAATAATCGAGGAGGAATATAATGAAAAAGAAAATTTTACTGATGATATTCTTGGGGTTACTTTTTTTAGGCTCCTTAGGCATGCCTAAAGCCTTTGCCTTTAAAGACCCCTTAGGGCCGGGCAGATGGTGGCAAAGAACGCTTGTTAAGGACAGGCTGCAATTAACTTCCGATCAAATAGAAAAAATTAACAATATATGGACTAGCTACAGAAAAAAAATCATTGATATAGATAGCCTTATAAAAAAAGGAATTTTAGATCTGGAAAACCTTTTAACGCAGAGTGAAATAGGCAGACAAGAGGCCTATAAAATAGCAGATAGTATAGGTCAACTACATGCAAGGTATAGAACAGAGCAAATAAAGATGGCTATTGACATTCGGCAGGAACTTTCACAGGAACAATTCCAAAAGCTTGAAGAGATTAAGATGGAATTAATACAAAAAATTAGGAAGAAAAGCATTATAGAGCATAAGCGCCAGGAAAAATTAGAGGATTAGCCACTACTATCGGCCTAAAACAGAGGGCATCCTCACTCATGCTACTACATAAAAGTTACAAAATAGCATTTCACATACTATAATTTTAGAGCAGAGATAAAAACTATTTTTTAGTAGACGAATAAGAAAAAATAATATAAAAGGCACATAAACATCGTAGGATTATATATAAGTTGAAAAATATCTTTAATAAATAAAGAGGCACTTTAGTAAAATACAATCCATGGAAACTAAAAAAAATGACGGCTAAACTTCTCCCTGGCACCTATTATTTTTCTGGGAATGAGGCAGTAGCAG
>JAGYMO010000176.1 GCA_018400255.1 Deltaproteobacteria bacterium | reverse complement strand
AGGCGCATTCATCCACGGCTAAAGCCGTGGCTTTCTGCGGTCGGGGTAAAGGCAGCTTAAAAAATTGGTTTCATTAAACCCCGTAAATCTTATTATTGGGCACGCAATTCAAGACATCCATAAACTTTCCATGGTCACAGGCAATAAACTCACCGGCTATGACGCATCAATTTTTTAAAGCCTTTACAGCCAACCTTCAAGTCCTCATTAAAAAGCATTGTATCATACTTTTTATCCCCGATATTAGCATCTTCATGAGACCTCTGCCCAGCCATTGTCATGCATATCAGTAATATTACAATAACAATTAATGGTATCACCAAGGTATGCTGGTTCTTTGAGCTCGAAAGTCATCCAAGAGGCTAATCATCCAATCTGCCCGCCAATTTCAGTAACTAAACTTGCAACTCGGAAGCCGTGCCAGATGCGACCATTCAAATTCTTTACCTCTGTAAATCACTCAACAAAATGAACAGGATTAAAGTCATGAGAGACGTCTGCGAATCGAACTACATCCTTTTCAGTGAAGGTACACGAAACAGAAAAGGTGTCACTGATATTTACAATTCTCAGTAGATTTTTTTTGAATTGATGCCATGTTCATTAATCTTCAATGAGAGTAGGACAACCATAAAGGTTCCCAAAAACAGCTTCGAATTCTTTTATCTTAAAAGAGTAACGTTATATTTAATGGTAAAGAAAAGATTAAAAAGGCTTGAAATCAATGTAACATTCCTCGCATTATGATCCAGAAGTTTCTTTACCGGTGAGATCGCCACCACCGCCCAATACCGCATAAAGTCGTACCTTGTTAACAAGCCTCGCAAGGCTTATGGATATAAGGCCCTGTTCCGCAGAATAAAGGGAGCGCTGGGCATCCAAAACGCTGAGGTAGCTATCAATCCCCTTTTTATAAAGGGTGTTTGATAGACGATAGGCCTCTGCGACTGAACCCACAACCGATTTCTGGGCAGATAGCTGTGATTCTACAGTGTCCAGCACGGAAAGAACATCAGCCACCTCCCTGAAGGCCGCTTGAATTGCCCTTTCGTATTCTGTCAAGGCAATTTCCCTTTCCAACTTCGTAGCCTTATAAGCCAGCCAAAGTCTTGAGTCAAAAATTGGCATCGTTATCTGTGGCGCAAAACTCCATGTACGCGACCCTGATTTAAATAAACCGGATAATTCACTGCTTGCCGTTCCTAAATAAGTTGTCAGGGATATCCGAGGAAAAAGAGATGCCCGTGCAGCACCTATATTCGCATTAGCGGCCTTGAGGCGATGTTCCCCAGCTAGAATATCTGGTCTGTTAAGGAGCACCTCGGAAGGCATTCCAGGAGAAATTTCCTTCGGCGCCTTAATGCTGGTCAGGCCCTCTGGTAAAACCTCATCCGGTAAAGGTGAGGGAGAACCAACCAATAGATTCAAGGCGTTTTCATCCTGAGCCACCAGTTGTTTGAAACGGGCAATATCTCCAAGGGCAATAGCAACCTGAGCCTGTGCCCTACGGAGGTCTAATTCGGGGGCAAGCCCGACTTTACACCTCCTCCGGATCAGTTCATAGCTTTTCCTCTGTGCCTCAAGGGTAGATTTAGCCAGCTTTAAATGCTCCCGGTCAGCAGCAAGATTCATGTAAGCATCAGCAATCGCTGATATCAATGCAATCTGCACGCTTCGTTGAGCCTGTTCAGTGGCAAGGTATTGCTCCAGTGCCTTATCTTTAAGGTTTCGGATTCGTCCAAAAAAATCTATCTCCCACGAGCTAATACCAAGGTCTACACTGTATTGCTCAGAAGTCACGGCATTTTCCGTATTAGAGATATCAGCCGGTACGCGTTGCCTAATTCCGCTGCCAATCGCATTAACCGAAGGAAATAGCTCTTTTCTCTGGATACCATATAATACCCGCGTCTTTTCTGCGTTCAAGGCGGCAAGTCTAAGATCACGGTTGTTGTTGAGGGCCTTATGGATAAACTCTTTAAGCCTCTCGTCAGTAAAGAATTCCTGCCACCTTAGTTCCGAGGCTTTAAGAGCAATAACCGCTGTTTTTGATTCCTGGCAAACTCCACCAAAAGGCCACTCTGAAGCGATCGGGACCTCCGGTCGTGTGTATTTTGGTGACATGCTACAGCCGGTTATATAAATAACTATAGCAAACAGAAGAAAAAGCAAATTTCTATTCATTTTCTTGACCTCCTGATAAATTATCACCAGATATCTCCGGGGTCTGTTTTCTCCTGGTTTTTCCAAAGGCCTTCTCGATCAGTACATAAAAAAGCGGCGCAAACAGTACTACCAGAATGGTGCCGGTAATCATTCCTCCAAGCACTGATGTACCAATGGCGTTTTGGGCCCCTGCACCCGCGCCGGAGGTGATAGCCAGAGGCAAAACTCCGAAACCGAATGCCAAAGATGTCATTATAATTGGACGAAACCTCAATAGCGCCCCCTCCAGAGTGGCGTCTATAAGCCCCATGCCTTTTTCAAGTCTGGCCTTTGCAAACTGCACTATCAAAATGGCATTCTTCGTAGTTAAACCCAGGGTAGTCAGCAATCCTATCTGAAAATATACGTCATTAGAAAGCCCTCGAGTACCCGATGCAAGCACCCCTCCAATAACCCCGAGTGGGAGTGCAAGCAAAATAGAAACCGGAATTGGCCAACTCTCATAGAGCGCCGCCAAACAAAGGAATATTACAAAGATGGAAAATGCATAAAGCAGGGGCGCCTGAGAGCTTGACATCTTTTCTTGATAAGAAAGACCGGTCCAGTCAAAACCAAACCCGCGTGGCAATTTAGCGACCGCCTCTTCCATGGCCTCCATTGCTTCGCCTGAGCTCATCCCGGGCGATGGCTCTCCCCAGATGTTTATAGAGGGAAAGCCGTTGAAGCGCGCTAATCTGGGGGAACCAGACGTCCAGCGGCCAGATGCAAAAGACGAAAAGGGTACCATCATACCGGCTGCATTGCGGACATAGAGTTTTTTTAAGTCTTCAGGCGACATTCGGTAGGGGGCATCCGCCTGCACATAAACCCTCTTTATCCTGCCTCCCTGAATAAAATCGTTGGCATACGCGCTGCCAAAGGATGCGGAAATAGCCCTGTGGATAGACGTAATAGGAATCCCCAGGGCGCCGGCCTTTTCCCAGTCCACGTCAATGCGATATTCTGGAACATCTGCCATGCTATTTGGCCTAACAGCGGTTAATCTCGGATCACGGGCTGCTATTTGCAAAAGCTGATTTTGACCCTCCATCAGTTTCTGATGCCCGAGACCCCCTCTGTCAAGAAGCTGAAAGTCAAAGCCTTTCGCAGTTCCCAGCTCAGTGACTGCAGGCGGCGGAAACACAAAAATCATAGCATTCCGGATGCTTGAAAAGGCTATCATAGCCCTTTTTGCGACCGCCTTGGCCTTCAGTTCATCACTGTCTCGAAGATCCCAGTCTTTCAATTTAGTAAATACCATACCATTGTTCTGCGCCCTTCCGGAAAAGCCTATACCAACAATAGTCATACAGGATGCTACCGCCTCTTTTTCATTCTCCTGAAAATACTGGGCAATCTGGCCTGCAACCTCCTGGGTCTGCTCCAAAGTCGAGCCTTCAGGCATCATCACCTGGGAGAGCAATATTCCCTGATCTTCATCAGGAAGGTATGAGCTGGGCATTCGAATGTACAAAAATCCCATGGCCACCACAATCAAGAGGAAAACAATCATGTAGAGAATTTTTCTGGATAAAAAATGACGGACCATACGTACATATCTATCTCTAATTCTAAAAAAGCTGCGATCAAACCACCTAAAAAAGGGGCGCAGAAAGAAAACAGTATTCTCTGCTGGTTCATGTCCTGCAGCTAATGGCTTAAGAAGCGATGCACAGAGAACCGGCGTCAGGATCAATGCAACTAAAACTGATAGGAGCATGGAAAATATAATGGTAACGGAAAATTGGCGATAGATTACGCCTGTAGAGCCCGGGAAAAACGCCATGGGCCCAAATACAGCGGAAAGCACAAGTCCAATGCCAATCAGTGCACTTGTAATCTGTTCCATAGACTTTGCAGTGGCTTCCTTGGGTGAGATACCCTCCTCTCTCATGATCCGCTCAACGTTCTCTACCACCACAATGGCATCGTCCACCAAAAGGCCAATAGCCAGTACCATGGCAAACATGGTAAGCATATTTATGGAAAATCCCAAAAACCACAACATAGCAAATGTTCCCAGAATAACCACCGGGACAGCAATGGTAGGGATCAGCGTAGCACGCATATTACCTAGAAAAAGCCATATGATCAAGAATACAAGTAATATTGCCACGAATAGCGTTTCTATCACTTCATCAATAGCCACCTCAATAAAGGGGGTGGTGTCGTGAGGATAAACAACCTTCATCCCTGAAGGGAAAAAACGGCTCATTTCCGCCAGCCTTCCCTTTACTGCGTCGGCCGTATCCAGCGCGTTTGCGCCCGCCGCCTGTCGGATGGCCAGCCCAGCAGTAGGCTTGCCGTTATAAGACGCCTCAACATCGTAGAATTCAGTTCCCAGCTCCGTCCAGCCTATATCTTTAATACGAACAATGGAGCCATCCTGTTTGATACGAACTGGAATGGCGGCAAATTCATCGGGGCTCTTGAGCATGTTTTGAACCACGATAGAGGCATTTAAACGCTGCCCCTCGACTGCGGGTCTCCCACCAAACTGCCCGGCGGAAACCTCCACATTATAAGCCTTAATCGCTGTTAGAACCTCATCCACCGTAAGCTGGTAGTCCGTCATCTTGTCAGGGTTGAGCCAGATACGCATGGCATAGCCTGCGCCAAAGAGCTCGACCTCTCCAACACCCGGCACCCGAGCCAAAACCCTCTCTAGGTTTGATTTCGCATAGTCTCTCAGATCATTGCCGTCCATGCTGCCATCTTCTGATATCAGCCCCACTATCATCAGGTAGTTTCTGGTTGATTTACTGACCTGGACCCCCTGACTTTTCACTACCTCGGGAAGGCTTGACATTGCGAGCTGCAGTTTATTCTGCACTTCAGCCCAGGCAAGATCCGGATCGGTTCCAGGTTCAAACGTCAACTCCAGGCGGGACTGGCCAGCCGAATCGCTTGTTGCGGACATATATAGCATTTTATCAAAGCCGGCCATCTTTTGCTCAATAATCTGCGTCACACTATTTTCAACGGTTTCCGCTGAAGCCCCTGGATAGGATGCGCTAATGGCTATTGAGGGAGGAGCTATAGGTGGATATTGGGATATGGGTAGGTTGTAGATAGCCATTGCACCTGCCGTCATGATAACAATCGCGATAACCCAAGCAAAAACCGGACGATCAAGAAAAAATTTTGATAACATCTAGGACCTCCCTCAGTTAGATTCTCTAGATTTTACGGCCTGCTGTGACTTTTCCCCAGCACCTTTTTCCTGTTTGCCGCTGTCATCAAAAGAAACATCCTTTACGGGAACCCCTGGGCGAACCTTTTGTAAGCCTTCAACTATCAGACGGTCTCCCCTTTCAAGGCCCGCCGTGACAAACCATTTGTCCCCAATAGCTCGATCTATCTTGAGCATCCGTTGCTGCACCTTTTCTTCTTTACCTACAATCAATGCAAACGGATTTCCTTTAGCGTCTCGTGAAACCGCCTGTTGAGGAATGAGAATAGCCTCCTCATTAAAACCCTCTACCACAACCGCCCTGACAAACATGCCTGGGAGTAAAAGACCTTCGGGATTTGGAAAGACAATCCGCAGAACCACAGAGCCTGTGGTCGGATCAACCGTCACGTCACGAAATTGAAGTGCTCCGTCCACAGGATATTCTCTGCCATCTTCTAAAAGCAGCCTAACCCTATTCTGGCCGGTTCCGTTTTTATTCAAAAGACCCTTACTCAAATTTCGTTTAAGGCGCAATAATTCGGTTGTAGATTGATGCACATCCACATAAACTGGATCTAATTGTTGAAGTGTCGCCAGAGACATTGGCTGATAGGCAGTGACAATTCCACCGACTGTAACATTAGATCTACCAATCCTACCTGAAATAGGCGCGACAACCTTTGTATAACTTAGATTTATACGGGCCGTCTCCAGCGCTGCCTTTGCTTGCTGGATTGAGGCATCTGCGGCTGCTATAGCTTTCCTATCACTTTCTACTTGCGCCTCGGCGGCCTGAAGAGCTGCCTTAGCAACCTCCGCCTCAGTCACAGCCTGATCCCTTTGACTTGCGGATACAGCCCTTTCCTCAAAAGATTCCTCAAAGCGCTCGCGGTTTTTAAGCGCAAGTTTTAGATTAGATTGGTGTCGGACTACAACAGCGATACTTGCTCCTAACACTGCCCGGGCTCTTTCCGCTCCCTTTTTTACCACCATGAGATTAGCCTCGGCACTGTCAAAGACTGCTTGAAAGGGAGTAGGATCTATTTCATAGAGTACCTGCCCTGCCTTTACATCAGAGCCTTCTTTAAAAAGGCGTTTCCTGATAAGTCCATTGACCTGAGGGCGTATCTCCGCTATAAGATAGGGCGTGGTACGACCTGCTAGTTCCGTAGTCAGCACAATGGACTGGGTAGATACCGTTACTGTTGCTACTTCCTGGACAACTGGAACCTGCTGAGGTTTTGTCTTCTGCTCACACCCGCTTAAAAATATACCAGCTAAGGGAATTAGAATGATCAAAACCCTCATCCGCAACTCAAACACTTTATTAATAAATTGCATCAAAAAAAACCTCCGGATAAAAATTTTGGTGTAAATGCAGATTAGATAGTTAGCCCAAGACAATTTAGGACTCCAACAATCCTTTTACAACTATGTTCAATATTGTATCTGGGCTTTTCGGATATGGATGAATTTCAGGCGCCTCAAGCCAGAGAAAAAGAAATGCATTTGTAATGCTTTCCAAGGCAATTGCCAAATAATAAGGGTCCGCGATGTTTTGAAACCTCCCCTTTTTTATCCCCTTCTCAAACACCGATGCGAGGGCTTTAAGGAACTGCTCGTGTCGCTTACGTATTTGAGAATCAAGATCTGCCATAATGTTAAAGCTTGCCCCTCGTGTTTCTGCAAAATACAGACGTATCATTGATATATTCTCGGAAAAGACCTCCCCTTTTACCGTTACAAAATTTCGAAGTTTTTCAATTTCGTCCTGTGGCTCCGTAATCGCCAATGTAAGCTCCCTATCAAATTTTTCAGCCTGCTCCAGTATAAGAGATTTATAAAGGTCTTCCTTATTTCTAAAAAACTTATAAAGAGTTCCTATAGCAAACTCAGCCTTTTCTGCGATCTCACCCATGGCCACATTGTGGTATCCTTTTTCCGAGAAAAGCTCAAGCGCAGCGGAAAGCATCTCTTGACGTTGCCTCAATTTTTCTCTCTCTCTTCTTGGTATTTTTGTATTATCCATAAATCAAGCTAGGGCCGCACGCTTTCTCTCCAATAAATGTGAATATTGCGTCACATTATAGAATCAAGATTTCAATGTCAACAAAATTTTCCAAACTATTCTTTTAAACTAAGAATAAAGAAATGTTTTTGACGTAACGCTAAAGTTTTTATCTCAAATGATTAACGTCAACTATTTTTTCCCTTGACGACAATTA
>JAGYMO010000175.1 GCA_018400255.1 Deltaproteobacteria bacterium | reverse complement strand
AAATGCTTCGCTAAATTCCAAAAACTCGGCCTAAAGGCCTCAAACAATTTGCCCCGCTTGCAGCGGGATCAAGGCTCAGCATTTTCATGAGTCTATTTCCAAAAGTGGCCAAAATCGCTCGCAAAAGATTTTTTACGGGTTTGTCAATCTTAGGTATTTAAAATGTTCTTATGAAATTTGTTTTACATCTCTTATCTAGCATTAAATTTCTAAAGCTCAATGATATATATTTCAATCAATTATCTTAAACCTACATGATTCGCCTATAGTCAAAATCCGTGAGTTTATCTCCCACGGGGGGCTCTTTTCTGATATCTAATTCCAGGTAAATACGGTTTCCCTGTCTAAATCCTATTTTTTCAAAAAATGGCAGTTGCATATTGTCAGAAAGGGAAACTATAGTATAAACAAAATCTACATCTAATTTTAAGAATTTCTCTTTGTAATCTTCAAACAATTTTCGAGCAACACCCCTGTGCTGGTAATCTGGATGTACGCCAACCGTATGTATCCATCCCATATTTTCCGGCATTCCAAACTCCCTCGAACCAATGTCTCCCAGAATAAAACCTATGACCTTACCCTCAAGCTCAGCTACAACGGAACCCAAATAACGCCCTTCTTGGTTTTTTTTGAGCTCTCTTTGCCAATATCCTTTTCTTTTTAGTCCAAGATTTTTTTCCTCAATCCCGACAATAGAGTCTAAGTCAGACTCTCTTATACCTCTAATCACTGTTTTGGATAAGTCAAAGTCCTTCATGAAGGTCCTCCTTTTTTTAGGTGTTAAAAAACTTCATGGGATATTTTCAAAAATACGACAAAGGCAAACTTTGTCCCTCTATAAATCTGGCAATCTCCTGCAAAGTCCTTTTACAAGACCAACAACATTTATTTTGTTACACTCTCCATATATACCACAAATATATCGAAAACAGACTGCAACCCTTGCCCAAAAATATCAACAAACCTACATTTATCCCATACAGTACTTTAATCATTAATTCAATAAAATTAAAGACACTGGTTGAGGAATATAACATTCTATCTAAACTTATAACACACTAATGCTATTCATCCCACATAACGTCTGAGCTCTGGATTCTTCATGTTCATGATAAGTATACTTCCAGAAAAGACAAACCTTTAGGATATGGCTTATTAAAATAATGGAATTAATATTGTATTTTTTTTTAAAATGAATAACATAGTTAAAATTAAAACTTTATAAGCTATGTTTGAAAAGTATTATTATAAATAATAGCTAATTACCATTAATGGAAATAGATTATTTTTTAAGTTGGGGTTTTGAATTGGAAAATTATATTACGGAAGAGAGGGCTAATTTCCTTAAAGATGACTACAGCCAAGGGTTTATCGAGTATTGCGGACTAAAGGCCTTGAATGCAAGGTGGGGATCCTTTGAATCGGAGGTAATCATTAAAAAAAGTCATAGGCAGCAGGATAATTTTATTCACGCAGGCCTTATAGCAACTATGGCAGATCATACTGCTGGATATTCTGCATTTACAACTGTTGGGGAGGGCTTCCGTATCCTAACAATAGAATTTAAAATCAATTTTTTAAAGCCTGCCTATGGTAGCGCCTTAAATTGTTATTCAAAGGTAGTCAATAAAGGAAAACAGATTATAGTAGCCGAATCTGATGTCTATGATGTAAGAAAAGGCAGCGAAAATTTGACGGCAAAGGCCATCGTAACCATGATGGCCGTTCCCGAAGAAAAAATAAACAACAAAAATTTACACCATGTATAGCGCTGAAATGATTGCGAAGAAAACTTTTTTGCAATTATGGAGATTAATAAAGTGAACTTATGAGGCCCGATTTTAGACGTTTTTCGTATTATCCTTGTCGTCTATACTTTTGCGGTTTTTGCTTTCCAGCAAAGGGAGAAGTTGTAGGGTCAAAAAGTGTTATGAGAACGAATATAGGCAATTTTCAAAGTCGTCATCGAAGGATAGAAAAAACAGTAAAAATAAATCATTCCCTCAATACACCCATTACATTTTCCAGTTGTAACTGGAAATACCTATCATGTGTCAGGCGATCCTTGAAATGCCACCTTTTTAGGACCCACATATGGGCCATCAACAATATATTATAAGCCGTTAAATCCACATCTACCCTCTTGAAAGCGCCCAATTCAATGCCTTCATGGATTATTTTTGCAAAAATATTGCTAACTTCCACCTCCAGCTCCATTATGCGAGACTTAGATGCCTTATCAAGGGAGCCTGACTTTTGATATATCAGAAGCACCTTTTCTCTTTGCTGGTTTACCACCCTAAAATAAATGTGAATTGCAACAGCTAATTTTTCTTCTGGGTCATCAATACCCTTAATCATCTTGACCAGGTTGCCCTTGAAAATGGTAATTACATCCTCCATTATCATTCTCATAATTTCAGACTTTTTCCTCACATAGCGGTTCGCTACGGATAAGCTTACCCCTGCCGTTTCAGAAATTTCTTCAATAGAGGTGTCTGCAAAGCCTTTTTTTGCATATAGGACACTAGCTGCATCTATTATTTTCTTTCTTACCTTATCAGGGTTAGTTATCTGATCAAGAACCGTTAGCTCTTTCCTGGAATTATCCATGTCCTTCCCCCATTAAAAACCCCACAAGCCTGCTATATAATCGTTATATTTGCGAACATAGCAAAAACATGGAAAGCTTATTAGGATAAAAACCTCTAAAGATACTATCTTCAAAAAATTTTAATAAGCTCCATATAGTATTGATTTGGCAGTGACAATAAAGAACCCAAATATATACAAAATTCTATGAAATTTAAACTTCTGTGTCAAGTTTAAACCACATCAATCATATTATCAATTTTAGAGGTTTCTATAGATGATGACGTCTTATTAGATATTCTATTGTTTCCTCCACCTCTTTTCGAATTTTGTCTTTTTCCGAGCCTACAACAAGATAGGGCTTATCATATAAGGTGCTAACCTCCATCTCAGGTCCAAACATCATACCGCCTACAAGTCCTGCAAATTCATCTCTTGGCTCTTTATTATTTAATACACCCCAAGCCAACGTCCAGCATCGCGCAGTACGATAGATGTCGTAACCTCCACCGCCCGTGGCAAGAATTTTTTCACACAGTTTTTTTAGTTCGCTCACAATCTCTACATACGAGTTGTTTGTTGTCATGAGATCAGTGAGTGGATCGGAGACTACCGAATCCGCCCCTATTTGACCGACCAGCACATCCGGGCGAAACTCCTGAATCAAGGGTTTTACGACCCTGTAAAATACCTCAAGGTAAAGCTCGTCATCAGTCTTTGGTGGCAATGGTATATTTACGTTAAAGCCCTCGCCCTTACCCTCTCCAGCTTCTCCAAGAAACCCAGTGTAAGGATAAATATATTTTCCAGATTCATGAATAGATATAAATTGCACTTTATCGCTATCATAGAAGGCTTCTTGAACACCGTTTCCATGGTGGGCATCTATGTCAAGATATGTTATCCTTAGATTACGATTTAAGGCTTCTTTAACAGCTATTACAATATCATTAATATAACAAAATCCCTCGGCTTTAGAATAAAGAGCATGATGAAACCCGCCCAAGGGATTAAATATTACATCACAGCTATTATCCAATAATTCGATCATCCCGTTCCAGGTTGCAGCAGCACACTTGCTGGACCATTCATAGATACCCTTCAACGGTGGATTATCCTCCGTGCCTATCCCATAGGATAGCATTTCTTGGAATATTTCTCCGTTTCCAACACGTAAGAGTGCATCAAGGTAATCCTCGCTATGACCAAGCAGGAGCTTTTCTTTTGGAAGGGCTGCTGGACTTTTTATTGCCATTTGCTCCAAATCTACAAGGCCGTAACGACGACAAAGCTCTAGGGTTTTTTGTGCCCTCTCAGGTTTAAAAAAATGATCTGGCCCAAAATCAAAATGGGCCAATTCTTCCGAGTAATAGAATATAGAATGCAAATCGTATTTCCTAAAATCTTTATATTAGTATTCCTTAACGTTATTTTTAAAATATTTTTACACTTATCGGCCAAGCCTATTAAGGTCTATTAAATGAATGGATATCTATGCTCTTTTCATTTTTCCAGCAGCTCTTTAATTAACTCCTTTAACTTAACAGGGTCTATAGGCTTCGAGAGGTAAAGATCGCAGCCACATTCTTGGTCTACGTCAAGATCATTTCGCTCTGTTTTTGCTGTGAGCATTATTATTTTGACATTCCCCATTTCATCATCTCTACTACGCACCTTGCAACAAACATCAAACCCAGTCATTTTTGGCATTACCACATCCAGAATCAATAAATCAAAATTCTCTTTATTCAATATATCCAATGCCTCCTGGCCTCGAGTGGCTGCCTTCACTTTAAATCCTGACGAACTAAGGAGCCCTTTCAAGGCTTCAACCACTAATATGTCGTCATCTACAACCAATATCTTATGAGACATCCTATCCTCCAAAATTATGCTTTCCTCTAACTTTATCGGTTCCTGTTCCATACACAGGTAGCTCTATTGTAAATGTTGTTCCCTTTCCTTGTTTACTCTTGACCTCAATCTTTCCTCTATGCGATTCTATTATTCTGTAACTTATTGAAAGCCCCAAGCCTGTCCCCTCATCGGCATCTTTTGTGGTAAAAAATGGATTAAATATTTGTTCAATCTGTTCTGATGTCATTCCTATGCCAGTATCACTAACCTTTATCTGAACCATTTGCCCTTTCTCACCAAGGGCTGTTTCAATAATTAATACCTTATCAGGGGATTCCACCATCGCATCGATAGCATTTGCAATCAGATTTAACAAAACCTGTTCTATCTGATTAATATCACCTAAAGCCAAAGGTAACCCTTCAGGCAGGAGAATCTTCAATTCTATACCGTGATTTAGTAACTGTTGTCTCGTTATTGCCAAAACAGACATTACCGCATCATTTACATTCATAGATGTAAATTCAAACTTAGATTGTCGAGAAAATTCTTTAAGCTTTTTTACTATTCGTTCTATCCTCGCATTACAATCTTTCAGAAGTACGAATCTTTTTTTTTGTTCAGGGCTTTCCCATTTCTCTTGCTCTAATAAATGCAAAAAAGTATTAGATGCCATAAGAGGGTTATTGATTTCATGAACAACACCAGATACAAGATCGCCAAGGGCCCTCATCTTAACGGCCTGTATTAATTCAGACTGAGTTTCAAATAATTTTTCTGAAAGCGCCTTTCTATCAGTAATATCTTGAAATACGCCCATAGTTCCTACTATTTCACCATAATCATCGTATAGTAAGGTATCGGATGTCCTGATGTGTACTATCCTGCCATCAATTTCCATGTCAAACTCATAATCCCTTATTCGTCCGAATTTTCTCAACCTGCTCATTATTTCACGAGCTTGATTAATCCCATCTTTATAATATATTGATATATGTTTTCCAATAATCTGCTGGCCGCGCTGTCCTATCAGTTCTTTAAGTGCTCGATTTACAAAGGTTATATACCCCTTAACATCAGTAGTTACGATAGCGTCAATAGAGCTCTCTAAGATATTTTCAAGAAAATCCTTAGAGTTCTTCAATTCCCTTTCCAACCTGAAAAGATTTGGCATATTTTGGGTTATCTCTAAAATACCACTAATCTCTCCTGAGGAATCCTTTAATCCAGTAATAATAGAGATCGCCGGGAATACATGCCCATCCTTATGTTGACGAATAAATTTCTCATCTGTCCATCCTTCACTTTTTACCCTCTTTACTATCTCTTCAAATAAACAGGCATCCTTTTCCTCTTTATTGTAGGTAAGGTCTGACAGTTTTTTATTCCTTGCCTCTTCAGGTGTATACCCAAATAAATTTGACGCACCCTTATTAAAAACAATTATCTTTCCATAAAAATCCGTCACAATAATAGAGGTATGTGTCGCAGAATTAAGAATATTATTTACAAGCGTTGAGTCAATCATATAGTTTTCCCCTTACGCATGAATAATCAGGTACGATATTATTGTAAGGTTTTTCAAAATAACCATCTAAGTAGTAATATTTTTTATAATAATCAAATACCTTTTAACATGTAAATAAAAGGATATAAAGCATGATTGTTTATTGCTTCACGATATGTCCTTTAAATAACTGTACGTTTTTTATCCTCTAAGTACATAAAATCCCGATATAATCGGGATTTTATGTACACGTATTTGAATGACCTGAAATTATATTCTACTTCAGTTGAAATAGTATCTCTAAGGGAAATAAAAGATAAAAACAGCCTTTCAGGCTATCTTGTAAATAAAAAATTATTGATACTGTCTTGCTATTAATAAATAAAACACTGATGCATTTTTTCAC
>JAGYMO010000174.1 GCA_018400255.1 Deltaproteobacteria bacterium | reverse complement strand
TCGTTGACTGGCGACCCCTTTTTGTTCGTCTGTGAAGGTTTTTGAGTAGCTTCATGTTTGTTATCCTGTAAAGGGTTTCCATCAAGGATATCTAACATTTTTTTACCGGATCGCATTATATCGGATGTTAAGTCATCTAAGCTTTTTTCTATATATTGTTTGGGGTATATTTGAATAAGGGCAATCTGAATGTCTTTGGCATAACTGACATAAAAAGTCATTTCTTTGTCTCTGTTGCTATTATTTTGAGGTTGTGGTTGGGGTGAATTTTCTTCGTCTATTTCCATTTTTTTTATCTCCAAATTAGTATATCCATTGCGTTCTTTCTCTTCATACTCAATATGTTTTATTTTCATGCCTTGTACTGGTATCGGTTTTTTTCCAGATTGTGCATATGAAAATTTATTGTCTTGTCCTTCAAGATAAAGATTGTAGATTTTCCAGGGACCGTATTTGCCTTCTCCTTTTGGTCCCTCATAAACTTTGGTTATTTTCGTGTTGGTTATGTGTTCCATAATCAATTTCCTCCTCATTATCTATTATATCAATCTTTCCATCTTTTTTATAATTAACCCATTTCTCAACAAGGCAGTCTCTGCAATCAGATTCGAAATTGAATAGTTTGGTGCTTTTAACTTTTGTTGTATCTCTGTCAATGTCATTATGTTCTCCCTTCTCTTTTAAGGTTTCCTATTACAAAATTCAGCGACAGGACAGTAGCGTTCACATCTGGTCGCTTCACCTGGGCGTTTTACAATATTGAGTTTAGCCGCATCCTTAACTGGTAGCTGGTCAATATAATTTACGGCTTTTCCAGTAGTATTAAATACCCTTACCGCTGATTTCCTTCCCTCTTTCATTACCGCCCACGTAGTTGGTTTCTCCCATCGCTCCTCTGCTGTGCAGTCAGGCAGAGAATCATCGGATAGGTTTTCGGCTTTTTGATGTATGTCAACCCTTTTTTTAATGAACGCAATCTGCTTTTCCTCACTCCATAAAGGAACAGATAGAGCATTAATTTCCTGTTGTGGATATTTCTTATCGTATAATGCCTTAGAAGGGCTCCAATCACGCCCCAAAACCAAGATCTCTAACTTATCAATGTCGAATCCCTCATACCGATATAGATAAGCATACATATTTAACTGTTGCTCATGTTCGGGTTTTACTCCAAAAATAACCACCCAGATAGATGTGAATTTATAATCTATAAGCTTGCCGGAAGCCAACCATAAATCAGGTTTTCCGGTAACAGTCCACCCCGAAACCTTTATTTTTAATCGCTGCTCTTCTAAGACTTCTTCTTTCCCTGCATATTCTTCCAGTATTTTGTGCATTGCCTTCCCAAGCATTGTCCAAAAATTATCAATAACGTCCCGGACTATTTCATCATTATGCCGTAAAAGTAATTGCCGGATACGAGGTGGCTGAATAAGACCAGTTACAGAAATATCACCTTCAGAATCATAGTCATCAAACATTAAGGCCTTTGCCAACGGTTCTGGCAGATTATGCTTATTTGTATATCTCATGTTCTTTTTCCTTTTTCATGTATTCTTTGTATGCCCTGCATTTTTTTCTATACCTGCACACCTCACATACCTCAGTTGATATACGAGGTAAATTTTTACGCTTTGGGCACCATATATATTTATTTACTTTTTCTTGCTCCATGCCTCGATCACCCACTCAACAAACATAGCTAAAAAGAAAACC
>JAGYMO010000173.1 GCA_018400255.1 Deltaproteobacteria bacterium | reverse complement strand
GGAAAGCAAAAAGGGAGATTATACATATGCGTTCGTTGGAAACGACCTTCGGAAGGTTACAGTATCCGAGAAGACTGAGGTGCTGGATACAGATAATCGGGTGATAGGCAAGGTGCTGACATGTGTTTCGGATATGGGCATAGGTACTGTAAAAGGAAAAATTTATAGCATTACGAGCCCTGATAAGCCGGAAGGATTTAAGCCCGGAGGACTTAGCTGTGGCTTTATCAAAGTACATCATGAGCTTGAGGTTGGGCATATTTTAGAGCTACGGGATACGAGGCGATCTATCACGGTTAGGGTTGTCAAAAATATACGGCCTGATCTGACTGCGAGAAAACAGATAAAACAAATGCTCTTATAGATAACAAAATTGTTGAAAGAGAATTGTCCGTAACGCTTTGGCATATAAGCCTATGAGATCAGTCAATGCAGGCTTTTAAGGGTGAACTATTTATTGAAGGAGGAAAAATGAAAGAGATCAGCGAGTTGAAGTTGCCGGAAGATATTAGATATTCTGATGACCATGAATGGGCTCGACAGGAAGGTGATTTTATAAGAATGGGCATATCTGATTACGCGCAAGACCAATTAGGAGACATTATTTTTGTGGAGTTGCCTGAAATTGGAAAAAAATTTGAAAAAGGTGAGGAGTGCGGAACTGTGGAGTCAGTAAAGACAGTGTCAGAAATCTATATGCCTGTTGGGGGTGAAGTCGAAGCAACTAACCAAGATCTTGCTGAACATCCCGAGATGGTGAATAATGAGCCATATACTGGAGGATGGATGATACAGATCAGGCCAAATGATCTGGGCGAGATGGATTTATTGATGAAAAAGGATGCCTACCTTAAAGTGTTAAAAGGATAAAAACCATGCGCTATCTACCTCATACAGATGAAGATATTCATGAAATGCTTCAAGAAATTGGCCTTTCGAGCCTTGATGATCTTTTTAATGTTATTCCAAAGGACTGCAGAAGCACGAGAGAGCTTAATCTGCCAGAGCCTTTGACCGAATGGGAGCTTAACGATCACATGGATAACCTGGCAAGAAAAATGGCCGTGCCCCCGGAGTACAAAATTTTTTTAGGGGCTGGAAGCTATAACCATTATATTCCTGAAGCAGTAAGGCAGTTAATAGGGAGAAGTGAGTTTTATACAGCATACACACCGTATCAGCCTGAGATAAGCCAGGGAACATTGCAGGGAATATATGAATATCAAAGTCTCGTTACTATGCTTTTAGGAATGGATGTAGCAAATGCCTCTATGTACGACGGTGCTTCTGCATTGGCTGAGGCCCTTCTTATGGCAATACGAATAACCAAGAGAAGGAAGGTGGCAATATCCAGTCTAATCCACCCCTTTTACCGTCAGGTGGTTACAACCTATCTCAGTGCGCCAGGCTACGAGGTAATCGAGCTTCCCTTTCAGGAAGATGGTACAACAGATCTTTCAGACATCAACATCCTTGAGGAATGTGCGGCAGTAGCCATTCAATCCCCAAATTTTTTTGGATGTATAGAGGACCTTAAATCTCATGGCGAAAAGATACACGCAGATCAAAAAACACTTTTCGTGACGGTTTTTTCTGAGCCGTTGGCCTATGGCCTTATTAAAAACCCCGGCTCGCTTGGCGCAGATATCGCCTGCGGCGAGGGACAAAGCCTTGGCATTCCCCAGTCATTTGGTGGGCCAGGCCTGGGAATATTTGCCTCAAAGGCAAAATACCTGCGCAGTATGCCTGGGAGGCTTGTGGGGCAGACAAAAGACAAGGAAGGAAAAAGAGGGTTTGTATTGACCCTTGCAACCAGAGAACAACACATACGTCGCGAAAAGGCAACATCAAATATATGCTCTAATCAAGGGCTCTGTGCCCTCACTATGGCAATGTATCTTGCTTTTACAGGTGGAAGTGGTTTACGAGAGCTTTCAGCCTTAAACCATGATAAGGCCGAATACTTAAAAAAGGGACTTATGGATGTTGGGGCGGTAATCCCATTTGACACCCCAACCTTTAATGAGTTTGTGGTGAAATTTCCGCCGGATTATAAAAGCACCTACAGCAGGCTTTTAAAGAAGAAAATTGTAGCAGGTATTTCTATTTCATCATTTTATCCAGAACTAGCAGACCATTATTTGCTGTGCGCCACTGAAACGAATAGCAGAGAGGATATGGATGCCTTTATTAAGGAGGTAAAATCATGAGAGAGCATTTGGCGACAACAGGACTTTCCCTCAATGAACCACTCCTGTGGGAGAAGGCTAAAAAGGGAAGGTCAGGCTTTTCAATGCCTACAAGAGATGTTGATACCTTTCCTATGGATTCACATTTTTTGAGAGGCATACCGGAGTTGCCCGATTTAAGCGAATTAGATGTTGTCCGACACTATACGCGACTATCTCAGTGGAATTATGGTGTTGACACCGGCATGTATCCCTTAGGCTCATGCACCATGAAATATAACCCCAAGGTAAACGAAAGGCAGGCCTCCCTGCATGGTTTTGCATCGTCACACCCTATGCTGCCATTCGAGCTTTCCCAGGGTATGCTTACCATGATGTTTCACCTCGAGAGATATCTATCTGAGATTACCGGCCTTCCAGCCGTGACACTTCAGCCAGCCGCGGGCGCTCAAGGTGAACTGACGGGCATGATGATTGTGAAGGCCTTTCATAAATATTCAGGATCTGAAAGAAAAAAAATCCTTATTCCAGATACAGCTCATGGAACAAATCCTGCAAGTTCCGCCATATGTGGTTTTACACCTATACCAGTGAAATCAAACGAACAGGGAATCCTTTCCGTAGAAAGTGTAGAGTTGGTTATGGATGAAGATATAGCTGGAATTATGATAACTAACCCCAACACATTAGGGCTATTTGAGGAAAATATCAGGAAGATATCCGACATTGTACATTCAAAAGGGGGTCTTGTGTATGTTGATGGGGCCAACATGAATGCTGTTATGGGGATGGTAAATATGGGGGACATGGGGGTTGATATTATGCATTTGAACCTCCACAAGACATTTTCAACGCCTCATGGAGGGGGAGGTCCTGGCTCCGGTCCCGTATGTGTGGCAGAAAAATTAGAGCCTTTTCTGCCGGTGCCAAGGATAGTTGAGAAAGATGGAAGTTACTTTTTATCACAGGATTTCGAAAATTCCATTGGCAAACTACACGCATTTTATGGGAATACTGGCGTATTGATTAAGGCATACAGTTATATAATTAGTATGGGTGGTATGCTTAAAAAAGCCAGCCAGTTAGCCGTTCTTAATGCGAACTACCTAAAGGAAAAATTGAAAGATACCTTTTATCTTCCCTATGACAGAACATGCATGCATGAATGTGTTTTTTCTGATAAGCTCCAGGAAAAATACAGGGTTACAACACTTGATATTGCAAAAAGGCTCATGGATTATGGTTTTCACCCTCCTACCGTGTATTTTCCGCTTGTTATACATGGTGCAATTATGGTGGAGCCAACGGAATCCGAATCCAGGGAGACCCTGGATCTTTTTGTTGAGGCCTGCAGATCTATTGCCAATGAGGCAAGTCAAAACCCTA
>JAGYMO010000172.1 GCA_018400255.1 Deltaproteobacteria bacterium | reverse complement strand
ATGCTAGATTTTTATGCTTCCGTTTGATCTATTTTTATTATGCCAAAAAGACCACAAGGTGTTGACACGAACAAATGACCAAAAATTGTTGACAATAAAAAGTTGGTTTGTTACTATAAAAATAATTATTCTGCTTTTTATGAGGTCATTAGAACTCTTTAAAATTTTACTTTGCGAATTTCCTTTAAGGGTAGTTTTAAATTATTAAATTTAAAAAAGATAGTATGAATTGTTCTACGTGAATGTTATTTGTGTTTGTTTCTTTAAAAGTCTTTAATTTGTGAGAATAAATTTTCCCATAGTAGATAGTATAGCTTTAGGGGAAATAGACCCTAATATGATCCAATATATAAAAAAATTTAAAAGGAGGTAATGGAAATGACAGAATTTATTAATGAAGTATTTGGGAATCATTGGTTAAGTAGAATTGATGAATACAGACATACTCCCAGAGTGAATTTTGGCATTGGAGCGGCTTATAAGGTAGGGGAATTAGCTAAGGAAATTGCCAAAAACAAAAAGTGCATCATCATTACTGATAAAGCACTAAGAAAAATTGGTTTAATAGAGGGGCCCAAGAAATCTTTGGAGAAGGAAGGTTTTACAGTTGATATTTATGAGTCCGAAGTAAAAGAGCCCGAGTTGGCAGTGGTAAAAAAACTTATTAATTCGGTAAGAGAAAAAGATTATGGGCTTGTTGTCGGTATTGGTGGCGGAGCTGTTATGGATAATGCTAAGATTGCTGCTGTTATGTCGGAGACGCCTGGTGAAATAGAGGAATATGTTTGTCCAAATACTAAACCTTTAACCGGATCGAAACCAAAAATATTAATCTCTACAACCTCTGGAACAGGTAGTGAATGTTCCAATACGGCGGTAGTGATTGTACCTTGTGACATAGGACCCATTAAAACATGGATCACAGGTGATCCGGTTTTAGCTGATGCTGCTGTGGTAGATCCGAGTTTAACACTAGGATTACCTCCCAGAGTCACTGCTGGAAGCGGAATGGATGCTTTAAGTCATACTACAGAGGGTGTTTTATCTTTACAGGCAAATCCTTTCTCTGATGCCTTAGCCTTAAAAACAGCAGAACTTGTTTCTCAAAATTTGAGGACTGCATATCATCAGGGTAATAATTTAGAGGCAAGGTGGAATATGGCTTTAGCCTCTTCTATAGGTGGAACCGTTATTAGTTACCCCTGGGTGGCTGGACCTGCGACATTATGCCATGTAGCCTCTGAGGGTATATCAGCCAAGTATGGCATCCCTCATGGCGAGGCTTGTGGGGTATTGCTTCCTTATGTATTTTGGTATAACTTGCCCGATGCTTATGCCAGGCGAAAATTAATTAAAATAGCAGAGGCAATGGGAAAGGATGTATTTGGTCTTGAGATTAAAGAAGCAGCCCAAAAAGCTGTTACAGCTACTTTTGATTTATTGGAAGATATTGACCTACCAACCAATCTCAAGGATTACAATGTACCAGAAAAGGATATTCCAGCGCTTTCAGAGTATATCTTAAATAGAGCTGAAGAAATGTATTCGATGTCTCAATTTAATCCGAGGAAGGCAACTTTAGAAAATATAAAAGACTTCTTTACTAAAGCACTCCAAGGAAGAGAATCGGTAGGACTTTAAAAATTTTATAGTTTCTTAGATATCGAAAATTGCCAGAAGGAGATGATAAAATGGAATCAAAACCACTTACTCAATTATATGGATATGCTGGAAGGTTGTTGAGAGTTGATTTAACGAACCAAAAAATAAGTGTTGAAGAAATCAAGCCAGAAATGTTAAGAGAATTTTTAGGTGGCGTTGGCTATGGTGTCAAATTATTATATGATGAGCTTCCAGCAGGTATCGATCCTTTGAGTCCGGAAAATAAAATCGTATTTGCCACAGGACCCCTAACCGGTACAACAGCTCCTGGTTCAGGATTTGCTGAAGTTTGCTTTAAATCTCCCCTTACCGGGATTTGGGGCGAGGCCAGGTGTGGAGGAGAATGGGGTGGTGTTCTAAGAAAAGCAGGCTATGATTTTCTCGTCATAGAGGGCAAAGCGAAAGAACCGAAATATCTTTTAATTGATAATGATCAAGTAGAGTTAAAAAATGCAGAAGAGATCAAAGGTAAAACGACGTCTCAGAAAGATAGGCTTATTAAAGAAGAATTAGCGGATGAAACAATCGAAATTGCCACTATAGGCAATGCAGGCGAAAAGTTAGTTAGATTTGCCACCATTATGATTGGAAGCAGAGCATTTGGAAGATGTGGAGCAGGGGCAGTGATGGGTGCAAAGAATTTACTTGCGATTGCCGTAAAGGGAAGTAAAGAGATTTCTGTGGCTAAGCCAGATGAATTTTCATTAGCTTGTAAAGATGGTAACAAAAAAGTTTTAGCTACCACCAGCAAAGAAGGCATGTCCGTAGGTGGTACTACAGGCGATATACCTGATTGTGATGAGGCAGGGGATATTCCTACTAAGAATTGGAGGTCTAACTCGTGGGGAAAGGGTCAAGAGCTCTATGATCACTTTGAGAAGGAAAACTTAGTGAGAGCTAACCCATGTTACAAGGGATGTGTATTACGCTGTGGTAGGATTGCTGAGGTCAAAAAAGGGCAATGGAAGACTCCTGTACATGAAGGCGCGGAATATGAGAGTATTTGTGCCTTTACCTTCTTTGTATTAAATGAGGATATGGACGCTGCGGTACATGCTACCTATTTATGCAATGAATATGGTATAGACACCATCAGCACAGGTGCCGTGATTGCCTTTGCTATGGACTGCTACGAAAAAGGTATCTTGAGTCAGAAAGATACTGATGGATTAGATTTTACTTGGGGTAATCCTCATACCATCGTTGAACTAGTGAATAAAATAGCTAATCGAGATGGCATTGGTCAAATTTTAGGCGAAGGGACCAAGCGTGCTGCTCAAAAGTTTGGTAAAGGGGCAGATGCACTGGCAATTCAGGTAAAAGGTCTTGAAGGCCCAGCCCATGATCCTAGATCCGGTAAAATGCTTGCTGTCATGTATGGGTTAAGTAATAGAGGGATGTGTCATATTCACCCGCTTGAAGGTATGGCTTATGATAGCGGCAAAAATGATTTTGGCCTGATTCCTTATGGGCTTCCTGACCCTCAAACAGTGGACCGATTTGCCGAGAAAGGTAAAGGGAAAATTGCAGCGAAGTTACAGGATTGGGGAGTTATACCGGATGTTGTAGGGATTTGTAAATTCTATATATATAATGGTTTAGGTCCTGGGGACCTAGCTAAGCAGATTTCAACATTAACCGGTTGGGATATAAACGCAGAAGAACTGTTAAACGTGGGTAAGCGTGTCTATGATCTCCAGAGGGCATTTAATGTTAGAGAAGGTATTAAGAAAGTTGATGATATGCTCCCGGAAAGAGTTCTCAAGTTACCGGAATTTGGAAAATATGCCCAAGTAAAAGATTGCGAAATTAAAGATTATCAGGGGATGTTAGAAGAATGTTACACGGAAAGAGGATGGCATCAAGATTGATAAAAAAATTATATTAGATTAGTAAAGATATAATCAACCGCTATAAGGTAGGATTGAATTTGGTTGAGTTCAATTTGGAATAGCTTTTTGACCTGGTAAATTGCATCTTACATGTTAATAGTCACGAGAGAAGAATCAAAATAAATAAGTAAGGAGGTATTCTTATAGAAAAAATATAGATAAATGTTTGCTAGTTCACTGCATCTTGTTTGTTGGTGATTTTGTTTAAGTTTAACTTTTATTTAGTAAGGAGAAAAAAATGATAAATAAGCTATCTAAGATACTTATTATTGTAATTTTATTATCCCTTGTATTAACAAGTTTTTCATCTGCGGAGGAACCAATTAGGTGGAGAATGCAATCTTATGCTGGTCCTGCCCTGAATGCACATGTTGCTGCAAACGCAATAAAAGAGTTTAATGAGGCGGCAAACGGGGAAATGGTAATAGAGATGTATTCAGCTGATCAGTTAGTGCCACATGGTGAGCTGTTTCGCGCATTACAGGAGGGGACAGTTGACGCAGTCGTTAGTGATGACGACTCACTAGCGGCTCCTGTAGATATATCTATATTTGCAGCTTACTTCCCTATGGCTGCACGTTATGGACTAGATGTTAACGTGTTATGGGAGTGGTATGGATTAAATGAAAT
Organism: Deltaproteobacteria bacterium; assembly: GCA_018400255.1. GTDB lineage: Bacteria > Desulfobacterota > DSM-4660 > Desulfatiglandales > B25-G16 > M55B121. The sequence goes on along the minus strand of JAGYMO010000172.1, from coordinate 2,657 downwards.
TTGGCAAGAAGCTTATGATGAGATAGAAAATGTTACATGGTTAAGCCAAGGGAGCTGGGACCCATGCAATGTTGCTACCACCAAACCAGTTCGGTCCCTTGAAGACCTTAAGGGATTAAGATTGTATGTATTTCCGACCGTAGGCAGATTCTTAGAAAAATTTGGTGTTGTCCCTGTGGTCATGCCCTATGAGGATGTTGAGATGGCTCTTCAAACAGGTATGTTAGATGGAGTTTGTTGGTGTGCCATTACTGAGGATTATACTGTTGGATGGGCTGATGTTACTGATTATTATCTGACTAATCCTATTTCTGGAGGATGGTCAGGTGGTTGGTTTGTTAATACTGAGTCATGGGAGAAAGTACCTCCTCATCTACAACGGTTATTAAGACTGGCAATAGAAAAATCACACTACTACCGACTACATTGGTACTGGTGGGGTGAAGCTCACTACCGAACTCAGGGAGAAAAACTGGAACTTACTACCCTTCCCCCAGAGGAGTATAAGATAATAGAAGATGCAGCATTAGAATTCTGGGACGAGATTGCTAAAAAGAGTGAGAGAAATGCCAGGGTGGTAGAGATATTAAAAGAATACAGAAAAATCATGGAAGAAGCCGGGCCACCTTACAGATACTGATGGACTGACTAATATAATAATGGTTTAGCATAATATAGAGGTTCCCTTCCCTAGCTTTATGGTAGAGACGTATAAGGAAAGGGAGCCTCTATAAAATTACGCCTTACTTAATAGATTAACAGAGAAGGGAAATTAGAATGATATGATTAAAATAGCAAAAATATACGTCCGATATATAGATACACTTAGTAAAATGGTAGGGCATTTTGCAAAGTTCTTGATTTTTGGGATGATAGGCATTCTACTTTATGATACTGTGACTAGAACCTTCTTTAACCGTCCGAATATATGGTCAGTGGAAACCGCCCAGTTTGTTATGGCTGCTTATTACACACTTGGAGGTGCATTCAGTCTGCTTATCGGCGGTCACGTCAGGATGGACCTCTTATATGATAGATGGTCAATAAAACAAAAAGCTGTTGCGGATGCTATTACCTTTTCAATTGCTTTATTGTACTTGGTAGTACTTATATACGGTGGCTTTCAAGCTATTCAATATGCAGCTAAATATAATCAGACCTCTTTTTCTTCATGGGCACCACCGGTGCTTCCTATTAAGATTATTATGGTAGGAGGAATGTTTTTGATGCTCTTGCAGATTATAGCTGAATTTATCAAGGATATAATGATTATTAGAGGGGAAAAGGAGCGCATGGGTTATGACAATTAGTTATGGATTTATGGCTGTTCTTATGTTTTCTTCAATGGTGGTTATGCTCCTTACAGGGCGACATATCTTTGCTGTTATCGGTGGAGTGTCTTCCATTTTTGCTCTATTTTTGTGGGGTAAAGGTGGTGTGGGGATGCCCTTTCAAGCAAGTTTTTCGCTGCTGGTTTGGTATCCGCTCTTAACTTTACCATTATTTATTTATATTGGCTATATGTTTTCCAAATCAGGGATAGCGGATGATCTTTATGAAATGACACATGTTTGGATGGGTCCAGTCAGGGGCGGGTTAGCTATAGGAACCATTTTTTTGATGGCTATAATATCGGCTATAAATGGGTTAAGCGTAGCTGGTATGGCCATTGGAAGCACTATTGCTTTACCTGAAATGCTAAATCGAAAATATGACAAAGTAATGATAACTGGCGTAATACAGGCTGGTAGTTCCTTAGGTATTATGATACCGCCTAGCGTAGTTCTTGTTCTTTACGGAATGATAGCCAGACAACCTGTTGGACGGCTGTGGATGGCTGGTTTTTTACCTGGCTTTATGTTGGCAGCCTTGTTTGTTTTATATATTTTTATTAGATGTAAAATTCAACCAGAGTTGGGGCCAGCGTTATCAAAGGAAGAGCGGAATATTCCTTTTAAAAAGAAAATTTCGCTGCTTAGTGCTGGCATAGCTCCTATATTAATTATTTTTATGATGTCTGGCCTGTTCTTTATGGGAATAACCAGTTTAGTTGAGAGCGCAGCGGTAGGTGCTTCAACAATTACTGTTGTTGCCCTTATCAAAAGGCGGTTAACCTGGAAGATAATGAATGAAGTACTGATAAAAACTTTAAGTGTTAGTTGCATGTTTATGTGGGTTATTCTCGCTGCACTTGCTTTTGGTGCCATTTTTGATGGTCTTGGTGCTGTACATGCGATAGAGGAACTATTTCTCAAGTATGGCTTCGGTAGATGGGGGATATTGATTATGATGCAGCTTTCCTACATTCTGATGGGAATGTTTTTGGATGATACGGCAATGCTTATCATTGTTGCCCCTCTTTATGTTCCTCTGATTATTGATCTTGGTTTTAACCCGATTTGGTATGGTATTCTCTATACAATAACCTGTCAAATAGCATACCTAACTCCTCCATTTGGATATAATCTGTTCCTGATGAGGGCGATGGCTCCCAAAGAGATATCGTTGGGGGATATTTACCGATCGGTAATTCCTTTTGTTTTTATTATGATTTTAGGTTTAGCCCTTGTAATAATATTTCCCCAAATAGCTTTATGGTTACCTAATTTATATTATGGAAGTTGAAGTTATTAAGATAGTAAGAAGTAAAAATAGGT
>JAGYMO010000171.1 GCA_018400255.1 Deltaproteobacteria bacterium | reverse complement strand
ATCGATCTGTGGATAATCGCCTGCCAGGTTAGGCCTTATATTGTTGTATTGCAATGATGTCATTCTCTTTCCTCCATGTCTAGAATTACCGTTTCGATTGGACTACCATTGGATAGATACTTTTTTCGGTTTTTGAATAGTCGAAAAACAACACCTTCAGGTGTAAAATAAATCAAATCAAATTACAAGAACTTACGCTTTTATGGAAAAAGCACAGCATTAGTTATTAAACAGGAGCCTTCTTTTAACCACGATCCTCATTAAATCACTTGATACACCAATTTCCCCTTCAATACAACAAAATCCAATGATCTTTAAAAAAGTTATATAGTTAGAAACGGAAGGTGAATTCAAGTTGCAAGTGCACCACATAACATAATTAGAAGACATGACAGGGTTTCTGGTATGTTGAGAAACATGACTGACTCACAACTGGAAGGAGCCTGTCATGTCTTCTACATGTCTTACAGAAAATGAAAGATATGGCATCAGTCATTTAAGCGTAATCTTTCAAGGATGTCCAGCGTTATGAGCTATGAGCTTCTTTCAGCTATGACTAATTAAAGCCCTCGCTCACTTTCCTTACACAACGTACCTTTTTGCCGATGTCCCCTCTTCCCGTTTCCCCGTCCTCATTATGAAATCAATAAGGAGTGTATGCTTAGGTAATCAGACTTTTCCAGCATTGGAATGCCTCCCCCAGAAAAACCTTTAACAAACTTTCAATAATTAGTATATTGAGGTGTAAAACTTAGACAAGCAATGACAAAGAACTAAGAAATGGATAAAGATCAGAGCTGTTCATGAAGGATTATCGAGAGTACACCGATCATGAGATAAAGACATTTCAGAGAATTGTGTATGATTATTATCAAAGTTCCGGGCGTGATCTCCCATGGCGTAAAACTCATAATCCATACGAAATTCTTGTTTCTGAAATAATGCTCCAGCAAACACAGGTCTCACGTGTTATTGAAAAGTATGGAGAATTCATAAAAACATTTCCCGATATTACATCTCTTGCTGAGGCCACGTTGATTGATGTTCTCGCTATGTGGCAGGGCTTGGGGTATAATCGCCGTGCCCTTTCATTAAAAAAGCTCGCCGAGATAGTGAATAATACATATGGTGGTTACATTCCCCCACATGTATCTCTTCTTATGCAATTGCCAGGAATTGGAAATGCCACCGCTAACGCAATCTGTGCCTTTGCCTTTAATCATCCTGTTATATTCATAGAAACCAATGTACGCACCGTATTCATCTATCATTTTTTCAACACGAAAGATACCGTTAAGGATAGCGAAATAAGTCCGCTTGTTGAGCGAACACTTGATTATGATAATCCAAGGCAATGGTATAATGCATTAATGGATTATGGGGTTGCATTAAAAAAGTATTGCTCTAACCCAGGAAGGAAAAGTGCTCATCATACGGTACAGTCTTCATTTGAAGGGTCAGCGCGGCAGGTAAGGGGTGCGATTTTAAAGGCATTGGTTATAAAGAACAGGCAATCATTTAATGAATTAATCGATGTCGTTTGTTATGATCCAGATGTGGTAAAAAAAAATATTCAAGCACTGGAAAAGGAGGGGCTCATTGCAAACAAGGGCAGATATATTTTTATCCCATAAATTGAGCATTGACAGCAACTCCCAAGCCAGGTATACCCCCGTCAGATTGAATACGTCTCTGGGGATACCACCATCCCCAAGGCGTGGCAAGAAGATCTTACAAAGAAAGACGCGGTGATCAAGCCGGCAGACGCTTCGATCTTTCAGCGATGGAATGATACCACAAAAACAGCTTATGTATAACAGCAGAATTCTCACAATGCGTAATCCAGTGGAGGCTATGGTCGGCGAAAAAGCGCCCTGCTTTGCAATACATCGGAAGCGGGACACTGCGGTTTCCGAAGAGATGAGGAGATAATATATGAAGATGGCCCAGGAGATGATTTTCCGGCAGAGGGTTGTGTGGATTGGGAAAAGGAAGTCCTAAAGGCTGCGGATAAAGGGGTTTGTGTGACAATAAAGCGTTACCTCTGTTTACTCCATCGTCATCTGTTACGCTAACAGATGGGGGAATTGAAAATGCTACAGCCAAAGCGGTTCATTTTTCAGTCTCAATGCCCTTTCAATTCCGAGGGAAATTTTGGTGTTAAAAGAGCTGCCGGGTTCTATCGCAAACCTTCCTGGTGAGGTATAAACAATTTTGTTAGGAGTGCCGGGCTATTATGCGATTGCGTTACAATCCTTTTGATATATTCACATCGAGTAAAACCCCTGTTGGTCTCTATGCAAGGCAGAAGTGGCTTAATGAGCAAACTGCAGCCACCTTAAAAGCGGATTTTCAAGAGACAGTCACCGGGCTTTTGTCTTCACAAGACAGTGACGGATCGTGGGATCATTCCGTCGTTAAGACCGTCCATCGGCTCTTCGGCCTGCATCTTACGGTTAGAGCTCAGAGTAAGATTAGACTGGCTCCTTGATCAAACCCTCGCGACATTTCCTCGCAGACGAGTTGTTTCGGGAGAACACTTGACTCGTGGAGCACTGAGAGGTCTACCGTTCACCGGGGGCTGCTCAGGTTTTTTCATGACCGGCGCAACTCTTTTCCTGGCGAGCATATTCGGACGTGAAAATGATAGTACAATCTTAGAAATCTATCGGAGACTGAATCTGCTAAATATCAGGAATAAGGGCCGCTGGTGTGGCTGGTCGTGCTCAAACAATATCCTGCGGGCCTTTGCGTATGCCAACCAGTATAGTTGCCCTTCCCTGCAAGACGGATTGCTTTCTGCCAGCTCCATCCTGAAGCTGTCAGAGTAAGAAAATCCCGATAATCCAGCCCTGCGAAATACAACGCATATTTTATCGGGGTGAAATTCTGCGCAGCAAAGCCACTGCAGCACATTTTCCTGAGACCTGAACTTTTCAGATAGATTGAATCACAAACTTCCCGCCAGAGCATTGTAATTGCCCTGATCAACCGTGATGATTAGGAAAATACAACAAAACAACCTTTTGTGCCCTTGGCAACTTTGCGGTCCAAAAAGAATCATGATAATCCTGTAGATCCGGTCCAATAAATAAACCAGACAAACCAAACAGACCAAAATGCAAGATTCAAGTCCTGGCCCTTTAAA
>JAGYMO010000170.1 GCA_018400255.1 Deltaproteobacteria bacterium | reverse complement strand
GGTTTTTCAACCCTCGTGACGATGCCTACTGCATAATCTGGGTTAAAAAGTCTCGAAGGCTTGGAGATAAAGAGTATTTCCCCCGCCACTTTATAATACGAAAGCTTTGAAAATTGCCTTAACACATTAAAATGACTCAGGTATCTTATTGAATGCTTATCTCATATTGCTCAAGATTAAAATCTGATTTTCCAATAATTATTATCTGGCGGTTTATGTGCTTTTCTAATTCCATTATAAATGTTCTTTCTTCCTCCTTGAGGGTGCTTTCAATTTCGGTGTTTACTAAAAGATAAGCCTTGCCTTTTTCTCCAGGACATATCTCCCGTTCTAAATCCCTAAAAATGTCATGACATATAGTTGCGTTGGATTTAACCCGACCTTTCCCTTCACAATATGGACAAGATTTAGTTAAGAGGAAATTGATATCTTTTCTCGTTCTCTTTCGTGTCATTTCAATAAGGCCGAGCTCCGACATTCCAAGCACGGTTGTCTTAACCCTATCCTTTTCCAGGGCCTCTTTTAAGGCGAGGAATACCCTCTCCTTATTTGTATCTTTTGACATGTCAATAAAATCGATTACAATCAGTCCTCCTATGTTCCGGAATCTAAGCTGGTACGCAATTTCCTTAACCGCCTCAAGGTTTGTCTTTACAATGGTATCTTCGGGGCTCCTTTTTCCTACATAACTACCTGTATTAACATCTATTGTTGTCAAGGCCTCTGTTGTTTCGATGATAATATATCCACCAGACTTTAACCATATTTTTTTATCTAAGGCACTGTTTATTGCCGTCTCTATACCAAAGGCATCGAATAATGGTTCCTTTCCTTTATATAACTCAACAGAGCTTTTAAGGCTGGGCGAGAATGTATCTAAAAATTCCATTATAGATTGGTATTCCTTGCTTGAATCTATGACCAGTCTGTCGACCTCCTTTGTAAAAAGATCCCTTACAGCCCTTAATATTATAGTCAGCTCCTTGTGGAGAAGGCTTGGGGCAGAGGAACGTTCCCGTTTTTTTTGGATACTTTCCCACAATGTTGTTAAAAACTCTGTCTCAAACTTTAATTTTTCTCTTGTTATATGCTCACCAGCTGTTCTTATTATGAAGCCAGAATTAGGCTGCCTTATTTCTTCCATAAGCTTCCTTAGCCTTGCTTTTTCCTTTTCATCAGTAATTTTTCTGGAGATGCCTATGTGGCTAACAGTGGGCATAAAAACAAGGTGGCGCCCGGGAATAGTTATGTGTGAGGTTAGTCTGGCGCCTTTGGCACCTATAGGTTCTTTTGACACTTGAACCATAATGTTTTGACCTTCCTTAAGAAGGTCCTCTATGTTCACATCACAAGACTTAAAGGATTGCATCCCTGGATAGAAAACACTTTCCGGGTTATTGTCTTCATACTCCCCCTGCAGAATAAGTTGCTCCAGATAATGAAAGTCATTATAGGTATCTGTAACATACAAGAATGCCGGCTTATTTATACCAATATCAACAAAGGCTGATTGTATTCCAGGCAGCACACGAAGGACCTTTCCCAGATAAATATTGCCTACAAGGTCCTGCCCCAAATCTCTTTTTACATATAACTCAACAACGGTTTTATTTTCTAGCAAAGCAACCCTTGTTTCGTAGGGTTTGGCATTAATTAATAGCTCATTAATCATTTTTTAATCTCATAGAATCAAGCATTTAGTTTTTAAAACGTCAAGTTCGTCAGTATGTTTTTCGGATAGGGAAAATATCGTTTCTATAATCTCCAATGGTTTTAACTCTGGGCCATTTCCATGTGTTAAGATTAATTTCAATTTGTTATCAGACAACAAATAAAGTCCTTTAACCTTGGGTCTTATGTCTACAGCCCTTATATCATTTTTTCTGATTTGGTTTACAAATAAAGAGTCCAATTTTAAAAAATTATCAATATTGATTTTATTGAAAAGCCCATCTGTCTTTACGTAAAAAACACTTTCTTTAACCCTAGGGGGCGATGTATTAATTGGTATTTCTTTGATAGAGATGATCTTTATTCCTAATGGCAGCTCTTTGTTAAGTGTTTCATTCATAGGTACTTTAGAATTAGAATTAAAGGCCTGGAAGTCCATTACCTCTGCCAGGCTTTTCATTCCTACCGGCAGTGCGATAGCAAAAGATATCTTTGGTGTAGGGTGATATCCTTTTGAGTAGACAAGGCTAATCCCCGCCCTCCTGAATGCGCGTATAAACACCCTTAAAAGCTCTAAGTGACTGAGGTAACTGGCTTTTCTTAGTTTAGCGAAGGTAATCCTGTATTTTTTTATATTTTTATCTGATATTTTTTTAGCAAGAGGTAAAGCTTCATTATTAAATTCGGATACCTTTTTATTCAGTACAAGGGATGAATACGGCCTTTCGCATACACCACAATCAGTGCAGCGATCTCTGCAATCAGGCGTTGTTTCTCCATCGATCGCCTTTTTCCATTCCTTCAAAAGGAATTCTTTAGACACGCCTGAGTGTATATGGCCCCAGGGCAATATTTCATCATAACCCCTGTTTCTATAAAGGTAGAAATCCGGTTTCAGTCCACACTTTTCCATGGCCTTTTTCCAGATAGTTATATCAAGGTGTTCGCTCCAACTATCGAAATGTGCACCCTGTTGCCAGGCCTCAACCAATGCGCAAGTTAGTCTTCTGTCACCCCTCGAAAAGATACCTTCCAGCCAACTTGCCTCCGGACTGTTCCATTTTACCTTAGCCCTGTGACTGTTGAGTCTTTCTCTGATATAATTAATCTTCCTCCTGCTTTCTTTGAGCTCGACCTGGGGCAGCCATTGAAAAGGTGTATGAGCTTTAGGGACAAAAGAGGCTACACTTACATTCAATGAATGCCCCTTACCTCCTTTTGGCGCAATCTTTAAGATTCTTTTACTTAAATCAATTATTGAATCAAGGTCATCATCTGTCTCAAAAGGGAGCCCTATCATGAAGTAAAGTTTTATGAGGTTCCAGCCACCCTTAAAAATCTGTATAGATGTATCTAATATCTGCTCATCAGTCAGCCCCTTATTGATAATATCTCTAAGCCTTTGGGTGCCGGCCTCTGGAGCAAGGGTAAAGCTGGTTTTTCGAACTTTCTTTATTTCCTCCATTAAAGAAGAAACAGCCGTATCAAATCTTAAAGATGGCAAGTTGATTGCGACATGTCTGTCTGCAAATTTTCCCATAAGTGCCTTCAGCAATGGGGTTATAGAACTATAATCTCCTGAGCTGAGGGAAAGTAAAGATAGATCTTCAAAGCCTGTTTCATTTAAACCTTTTTCAGAGGTGCTAATTATGCCATAAGGATCCCTTTCACGAATAGGCCGATAAATCATTCCTGCTTGGCAAAACCGGCATCCCCTGCTACATCCCCTTGCTATTTCAACAGTGAATCTATCATGAATCAGACCTGTATGGGGAACTATTTGTTTTGATGGAAACGGATGTTGATCTAAATCAGGAATTATTGACTTTTCGACATGGGTATAACCCTTGATAACGGGATCAA
>JAGYMO010000169.1 GCA_018400255.1 Deltaproteobacteria bacterium | reverse complement strand
GCTATCCCTTTTAGGGATAGTAGTTGACTTACAATATAGTGATAAAGGGTAATAACGATGTTTCTTACGGATGAAGAAAAACGGATGCTCGATGGGAAATATGGCAGTGGTGTTCAGAGATCAATAGAACTAATAGTGAAACTTGGAGATTCCTTTGATGCAGAGAGATTAAGTCCGATTACGTATGCACACATCAGTTATGACTTTTGCCCGAAGGATTTCTGGGATATGTTTACAGAGGATCTAACCGGCACCCCGCACAGGGTGACCACTCATCCGTCTTATTCCCCTGAGAAGTGGAAGGAGTGGGGTTTGAGCTTCGCGGATAACTGGGAGAAGGAACATAATGAAAAACTAAAAAGGTATCTTGAGCTGGGATGGTTGCGCACAGAGACCTGTGCCGAGTATCTTCTCGGTATATTTCCAAGAAAAGGTGATATAGTGCCTATGGCAGGCAGCTGCATGCAGGTAGCCAACAATAGCCTATTTGGCGCAAGGGTAGATAGAATGGGAATTCTTGTATCACTAGCTGCCGCAGTATGCGGCCGAACTCCGCTGATGGGCCTTCTTATCCCTGAAAACCGTTACGCAGACTATATCGTAGATGTTAAAAATTTAGACACTTCAGATTGGACTATTGCGCATTATCACTGTCTTGGTTACTATATTGGCGATCAGATACCAGGCTTCAAACCTGTTGCAGTTAGTGGCTTACCACCTACTATTCCTTTTGATTTTGCCAGGGCGTTAGTCATATCAATGCCCAGCTCAGGTGCTGTTACATTAGCCCATATCGTAGGTACAACACCCGAAGCACCTACATTGGAAGCTGCCTTGGGAAATAAGAAAAACCAGGAGGCAATTCAGGTTGGGAAGCGCGAAATGCAAGAAACATGGGAAAAGCTTAATGTATGGGATGATGATAAGGTGGAGCACGTAGCTTTTGGATGCCCCCATGCAACGATCGATGAGATTGGGCGAATAGCCTCCCTGCTTGAAGATAAAACCTTACGAACATCCATGTTGATAGGAGCCTCCGCGCCGGTTGAGGCCCTAGCAAGGCAGCAGGGTTGGGCGAGTATTATCGAGAGGGCAGGAGGTCATTTTCTCCCTGCCTGTCCTTCTATTGCAAATCCTTTCACCAGGGCGGATATTGCTGGGGATAAGCAAGCAAAAAGTGCTGCGACAAACTCTGCGCGCAGTGCGCATTATATAGCCTCTGTCTGTGGTGTTAATGTATTTTTTGGTACTGAGGAAGAATGCATAAATGCAGCCATAACAGGAAAATGGAAAGGAGAAATGCCAAAATGGAAATAAAAGCACATATGGTTAGTGCCGGAAAGGCAGAAGGTAAGGCGGTTGTATACAACGGGCCTTTCGCCTTTTTGGGAGACCTTGACCCGGTTACCGGCAGTATATGTATGCCTCGCCATACATTGGAGGGGGTAAATGTAGTTAATACAATTTTTGTATTTACGACTGGAAAAGGCTCCAGCGGCTGTGATTTCGCAGCCTGGAACGCAAAGAAAAACGGGAAGGCACCCGCTGCCATAATCTGCCTCGAAAGTGAGCCAGTCCTATCCGGCGCGGTAATAGCATCAGAGATCCCTGCTGTTGATCGCCCGGATGCTAATGTAGTCGAAATTATAAAAACCGGTGATTATGTCAAGGTTGATGCCACATCAGGCCTTATAGAAATTTTAGAAAAATAGATTACAGCCAAACCCTGATTCCACGCCTCCTTATTCTCCCTTCATTAAACATACTCTATTTTTTACACTTGCCTCATTCCTTTCCATTTTTTTTAAAATAAAAAAATCAAGCATATTTTTTCTTGACAAATGGAATAGCCTTGAACTATTGTAGACTGTAGACTGTAGGCAGGAAATAAACATGGAAATTAAAAGCGTAACCAATATAGCAACAGAATTTTTGAGGAAGCAAATAATAACAGGTGAAATGGCTGCCGGACAAAGAATCAATGAAACAGATTTAGCCGCCCGGCTCAAAATCAGCAGACCTCCTATACGCGAGGCTTTAAGGATTTTGGAAAATGAACACCTTGTCGTAAATTGCCCACGAAAGGGGACTAATGTTACTAATATATCGATAGAAGACCTGAAAAATACTTATCAGGCAAGAGAGATGCTCGAATGCTACTCTATTGATATATTAAAGGGGAAAAATATCAGAATGCTTCCTAATGTCATTGCGTCTGTAGAAGCAGCATCACGTCTATCTGTGCCTTCACAAGATAATGGAGAGGAGATATTCAACTATCTCAAGGCATTTGTGGATTTTCATATAAAGCTGATTGAATCCACCGGTAACAACTGGGTTATTCATTGTTACAATTCAATTTCTTCTCATCTGGCCAGATATCAATTTGTTTATCTATATATCCCCACTTCTGGTAGGCGCTCAATCGAGGAGCATAAACAAATTTTGGAGTTTATTAAGAATGGTGAATATACAAAAGCACAAAAATTTATGAAAGAACACATCAATTACACCTTTGATTTTTTAAAAAACAAGATTTTGAATAGCGGCCTAAAAGGCCAATTAAGTAATTAGTGCCTGTGTGTTTAACCTTAAACAGAAAGGAGGAACGCATTCTACAAAAAACTTTTTTAAAAAGGGACTATGACGCGATAATTTTTTAACGAGGGAGGAAAAAATGACAAAGAAGTGGTTTTCATTATGTATGGTATTTGTAGTTGCTTTTATGTTTTCAGTTATATTATTTGACGGTTCAGCCCAAGCAAAGGACGAGGTGATTAAATGGAGGGCACAATCAGCCTGGAACCGCGGTGATGCCTTTCATGATGAGGCAGAATATTTTCTTGAAGCACTTAATACGATGAGTGGCGGCAGGTTGGTTATCCCGAAGATGTTTGCCGCTGGCGAAATCGTGGGACCGATAGAGGCCATGACTGAGACATCAGCTGGAAGATTAGACCTGACGCATAACAGCGGTATGTATGTTGCCGGTACTTTGCCCTATGCAGGCCTATCCATTGGAAGCAGGCCGGGATGGACAAATGAAAGCATCTTTTCGCAGGTAAGATATCTATACGAAGGGGGAGGTTTAGATCTTTATAACGAATATTTTAAGACAAAATACAACCTTATAAGCTTTCCAGCTGTTATTACGGCCTCTGAGGCTGTTTATTCTATAAAGCCTATTAGAAAGATAGAGGATTTCAAGGGTCTAAAGATCCGAACCTCAGGTTTAAATAAGGTATTCTTCGAAGAATTAGGGGCTACCTGTGTTTCAATCCCGATGACTGATGTCACGCCGGCCATGTCAAGAGGCGAACTGGATGCCTGCGAGATGAGCTCATTTTACATCGATTCAAAATCAGGGATAGAAGATGTTGCGAAATACGTACTGGTTGGCTATATCCATCAGCCTGTTGGGGCGACTGTACAGGTATTTATTAACATGGAATCATGGAATGCCTTGCCGGACGACCTCAAGAAAGTAGTGAAATATGCGGCAGATGCAAGCATGTGGCATTCCTTTGAATATGGTGGGTATATGGATCAAGTTATCGCCGAAAAGTGGCAGGATAAATGGGAGGTAATAAAGGTAACACCGGAAATGCAGGCGGAATTTGAGAAGGCCACAGAAAGAGCAAGGGATAGAATACTTGCCTCAGGTGATCCCTGGGCCAAGAAAATACTTGATCACCAGAAGGTTTTTTTTGACAAATATAAGAAATATGCCATAGAGCCCTGGTAATAGAATACACGCTTCCCCTCTTCTTTTAGATTTAAGGAGAGGAGAAGCGGTCTTTGACGATGTTACTTTAAATAAAGGTATGAGGAATGGATCGTTTTTTGAAATATATTGACAGTGCTAGTCGTATATCAGGAGTTATTTCGAGCTGGTTCGTTGTCTTTCAAATGCTCGTTACTGTCGCCATAGTTATAGAGCGGTACTTTTTTGGAAGGGGTGACGACTGGTCTTTTGAACTTGCCTGGATGTTTTATTCCATGGTTTTTCTCTTTGCATTTACCTATACACTCGTCCAAAAAGGCCATGTCAGGGTAGATCCGATATTTAAGCTATACCCGTTGAGGATGCGGGCAATAGTTAGCTCTATTTCCTACTTATTTCTCTTGACTGTATGCGGGGCATTGGTTTTCTACGGCATTCCCTTTGCTTTAACCGCATGGGAGATTAAGGAATGCTCGTGGCATACAACAGTAGGAGCCCCTGTTTATCCCATTAAAACGATGATTCCAATAGCCTTTGGCCTGTTAGGCCTTCAGGGCGTAGCAGAGCTTATTCGCAGCCTATCAGTTGTTATAAAAGGGAAGGAATGATGACAGAAACACAACTCGCCATAGTAATGTTTTTAGGTCTTATAGGCCTAATAGTTGCTGGTTTCCACGTTGCATTTGTTTTGGGTATTTTAGCGTTGATATTTGGATATATTGCTTGGGGTATGGACCTCATTGCAATGCTACCCGCTCGAACAATGACCATGATGACAAGCTACGAGATGGAGGCCATCACCCTTTTTATTTTTATGGGATGTATGTTAGAGCAGGCAGGAATAGCTGAGAGGCTATACAGCACTATGCACCTTTTGATGGGCCGCTTAAAAGGCGGGTTACTGCTGGGAACTATGATAGCAATTATCATCTTCGATGCTTGCACCGGCATAGCAGGGACCACCGTAGTCATGATGGGGCTTGTGGCCATGCCCGCGATGTTATCGCGCGGCTATGATAAAAGCATGGTTGCAGGGTGTATAGCTGGCGGAGGGGGGTTAGGGGTTATTATTCCGCCCAGCATAATGCTGATTTTATATGGGCCTGCTTCGGGGATTGGAATAGCCCGTCTTTTTATCGCAGCTGTTGTGCCAGGTCTGATATTGGGTATATCCTATTTAACGTATATCGCTATACGATGCGCGATTAATCCAAAGTTAGGGCCACCCCTACACCGTGAAACCAGAAATGAGATAACAGGCGGGAAAATGATTCTCTTGGTGCTAAGAGATCTTTTTCCTCCCGTAGCTCTTATTCTGGGTGTTTTAGGCTCAATATTTGCCGGCATTGCTTCACCTACTGAAGCAGCTGCCGTGGGCGCCTTTATCTCCGTATTGCTCACCGCGCTTTACGGGAATTTAAGTTTTTCAACCCTGCAAAAGGCACTTCTCACTCTCGCAAAAACCTGCGGCATGGTCTTTTTGATAATGTTGCTCGCTGGTTTTTTTACTACATCATTCATGGCTTTAGGGGGTGCAGAGGTAATAGAGGCGTTTATTTTTGGTATTAGCGGAGGGAATAAGCTTGTTTCAATCATGATTATGCTGCTTATAGTTTTTGTCTTAGGCATGTTTATGGACTGGATTGGTATACTATTAGTGATAGTCCCTATATTCGTTCCCATACTTAAAACAATTGGTGCCGATCCAGTATGGTTTGCATTGCTTTTTTGCGTTGTCTTAAAGATGTCATACATAACGCCGCCATTTGCATATAATATATTTTTTCTAAAAGGTGTTGCTCCTCCAGAAGTAACAGACGGTGATATAATAAGAGGAGTCGTTCCTTATCTATTCATTGAATTACCGACTTTGATACTATTATATATATTCCCTCAATTAACCTTATGGCTTCCTAAATTAATGCTTAATTAGACTGGACTTAATGCAATAGATACTACTTATGGTATTTTATCGAAAGGAGATGATTTTGGTATGGCAGATAATTTTTGGTCAGGTTCCGAGGTCTTAGAAAAGGCCCGTAAAGCAGAGGATGGGCGGGATGAAAAGCACAATATTAACTATACATTTCTCCACCGCGGTGAGCACTGTACATTAAATGCGGTACAGATGGCGGACAGTATACATGGTATCCCATTACATATTCATAAAGATCACGATGAAATTATACAATTACTGGAGGGCGAAGGCGAGGTAGTCATTGGAGATGAGAAGAAAATCCTCAAAAAAAGCGATGTTTTTTTCGTTCCAAAGGGAACCCCCCATGCATTGAGGTTTGGATGCATTATCCTTTCTATATACGCCCCTGCCTTTGACACGGATAACCCTGATCGCATATTTTTAGAATAATCGTTTAATCCTTTATCCGTTGTGTGTCTAAAAAAAACAAACTTTCTATTTTACCAGCTATAATTCGCTCTATTTTTGTAAGGCCTTTTTGCCATTAAAAGGATGTAAATTTGAAAATCCCACATTCAATATTTAAAGAACGCTTGAAGAATACCACTGAAAAAATGCAGGGCCGTAATCTTCAAAGCCTTGTTGTTTATTCTACAGGGAGCATGCTGGGCAATAGCAGCCGTACTCATGGGTATATACGCTATCTTTGCGGGTGGGATGGAAGAAATTTACCATCCATACTAATAGTGGCACCAGAAAGAGACCCTATACTATTAGTTACTATGCGATCTGCTCAACTGTATGCTAAGGAAACACTATGGTTTGATGATATCCGAGTTATCCCACAGGCAAAAATAGGCCAGGAAATAATAACAGTTGTTAATTCTCTTTTTTCAAAAAATCAAAAAATCGGTTATATCGGCCGTGATGAGACACCGGCACCTATCTATGATGCGTTGCGGAAGGATGCGGAGGGTATAGAGTTAATTGAAGCAAACGAAATTATAGATGAACAGAGAATCATTAAAGATACAATTCAAATTGTTTTTCACCAGCGTGCAGCTGAGATCTGTGACACAATGTTTGAGACTCTTACCAGGGAGATAGGAAAGGGTAAAAAGGCATATCAGCTTCAGGCTGACTTGGAATACACTGCAAAATATGAGGGCTGTGAACATGCCTCAACCTTTTTGAGCGTCGGGCCAGTTGTAGACAGGCCACGATATGCAAGAAGGGAATGTAACAGGGTGCCGCAAAAAGGCGATCAAGTGTTAATAGCGCTTTTTATTACGTACGAAGGGCATTGGGGGCACGCTATAAGGACAGGCACTATTGGAGGCCCTAATAAAGACCAGTTAAGGGTATTTAATATTGCCCTGGAGATGGAGGAAGCGGCATTAAGTCGCATGAAGCCTGGATTAGACCTGAATGAAGTTTGGAGAGCATCTGACAATGTACTAAGAAAATATTATCCTCATGCAAGAGACCATGATTGGTATTGGCTAAAAACAGGTCATAGCCTTGGTCTTGACTATAATGATCCAATTCTATCAGATGCCTTTCCAAACCCGTATTTGTTAAGAAATAACGATATCGAGAAACGAGAGAAAAACAAATCATCCATTACAATTCAAGACGGAATGCTTTTTGAACTTCACCCTAACCTCTTTATTCCAAATGAGGCAGCAGGCGTTATTGGTGATATGGTGCTTGTTAATGAGGAAGGCTTTGAAATTCTGAATAAATTTCCTCGCCAATTAATAATCTGGTAATACGGCAATTAAACATGTCGATTTGAATTCAATTAACTTAAATCAAGGAGAAAAATATGAAAAGATTACGTGCGTTTCCTTTGATACTAATTTTTTTAATAGTATCCTGTAGTGCTGTTTCAACTGGCATCAAGAAGAAAAGTGTGGATAGCGCTAAGATAGAGAAAGTTGAGTGTAAAGCGGATGAAAAGGGAAATTATTATGTATATGTAACTATAAAAAATATATCCGGCAAAGATAAGCCCTTTTATTTGGCTATTCAGGCCGATGATCAAGTACCGCAATTTACCGCATCAGGGAAAAAAGGCCAGCCAAATTTGGTTCCTGCAGGGGAAAATTATACGTTCAACGTAAATACCTGGAAAAAAACGAAGCCAAATAAACTGCAAATAGAGGTAAAAGAATCATTACGGTAAATTTCATAATTAACTATCATAGCGGGTATTGTAGAACTATGATTTAAAACCTTGTTAATGTAAGGAGGAAGATACATGAAAAAATATAGAGGATTCTTTTTTGTCTTTATCGCATTGTTAATTCTAACATTACCAGTGACGTCTGAGGCGAAAAAGGCATATTTATTTTTTGGGGCAAGTTCAGCAGCGTCAAGTCACTACGCATATGTTGTTGGAGCCGCAAAAGCTATAAATAAATATACACCAGATGTAAAGGTAAATGTTGTTGAGACAGGAGCAAGCGTTGACAACCTCACGAGGGTTAAAGCCAAGGAAATCGATATGGGCATTTGCTCAATGAAAATTATGTATGAAGCATGGCAGGGTTTTTCAAGGTGGAAGGATAATCCTTTGCCGGATTTGAGATTACTTTGGCTCTATGCAGTCGGCATAGATTTTATTGTAGTTAGAGA
Source organism: Deltaproteobacteria bacterium (assembly GCA_018400255.1). GTDB lineage: Bacteria > Desulfobacterota > DSM-4660 > Desulfatiglandales > B25-G16 > M55B121. The sequence goes on along the minus strand of JAGYMO010000169.1, from coordinate 4,592 downwards.
AGATAGTGGTGTTAAAAAACTTGAAGACCTTAACGGCAAAAAATTCAATCCTGGAATTAGAGGTTCCGCTTCAGAAGCTACGACAAAACAGATATTTGATATTCTGGGAGTAAAACCTGATTATCATATTGGTGCAGTATCCGATGCTGTTAAGGCAATAAAAGACAACAGAATTGTAGGCTATGTAAAAACCGGGGTAGGAACCCAGATTGACTCATCAACGTTAGATATAATGACACTTACGAAGTTGCGACTTATCCCGCTAACAAAAGAGCACACCGAAAAGATTTTAGCTGAAATCCCCTACATTTCATTTATCACTGTTCCGGAAGGGGGGATAAAGGCTATGCCCAATCAGCCGGCATATACAATGTGGGGGAGACCTATAGGAGTGATGTGTGATAAGAGCCTAAAAGATGATCTTGCCTATAAATTAGTTAATGCAATAATAAAAGGCAAGGAATTCCAGATTTCTGCATGGCCGGCATTTAAAGAGCTTGATTTAGTCCAGGATCCTGCAGATCTGACGCTTATCCCCCTTCATAAAGGTGCGCTTAAGGCATATTCTGATCTTGGAGCAAAAAATATACCTGCAACAGCAATACCTCCGGAAGCGAGATAATTGTATCTCAATAAAACACAGTAAGGGTTGCCCCTTACATTTGTTATTCAGCCTTTACTGTGTTTTTTCATTAAAGACGTAAGGGCCTTTTTTATCTTAGAAATGGCTGCGGAGCACACATGTCTCTTGAAACTAACCCAAATGAAATAGCAGAACATAGCACAGAATTAGACCAGCACAATCCTAATGGAACATGGAAAATTATCCTTAGTACAGTAGCTATACTATTTGTCATGTTTCATATTTATACTGGCTTTGCCGGCCCATTGCCGAACTTAAAGCAAAGGGCAGTACATGTAGGTTTTGCATTAATTCTTACATTTTCCCTGATAGGGTTTATGAAAAAGAAGGACAAAGGCCTGTGGTCCTCTGTGCTCCTTGGTATAGACATTCTTTTAATTATAATGGCTATCGTATCATGTGGCTATATTCTTTTTAATTACGACTGGATAATGGAGCATCCTGCTGAATCCACAAATTTACAGTTATTTCTGGGAACAGCAGCGTTTATTCTTGCATTGGAGGCAGGGCGAAGAACAATAGGAATAATCTTTCCAGTATTAACCCTGCTCTTTCTTTTTTATGCACTCTTTGGACAATACATTCCGGACATACCATTAATAGGAGACTATCTTTCTTACTGGGGTCACAGAGGCTTTAGCATGAAACATATCATCCAGGTTATGTATTTAAGCGACCAGGGACTTTGGGGGTTTGTAACAGGAGTATCGTCCACAATTGTTGCCATATTTATTATATTTGGAGGATTTCTACTTTCCACTGGTGCCGGTAACACATTTATGGATTTAGCACTGCGTTTTACGGGAAAGTTTTTTGGGGGCGCCGCAAAGGTTTCAGTAGTAGTTAGTGCATTCTTCGGGATGCTTTCAGGATCCGCCGTAGCAAATACGGCCACAACGGGAAATTTTACAATCCCTCTCATGAAAAAATTAAAATATGGAAATGAATTCTCGGCAGGAGTTGAAGCCACAGCATCTGCGGGTGGGCAGATAACGCCGCCTATAATGGGCTCTGCAGCCTTTTTAATGGCAGAGCTTCTTGAAATACCTTACATTGAAGTTGCAGTGTGCGCATTAATTCCTGCCTACTTATTTTTTACATCTGTCTTTTTTGCGATACATTTTGAAAGTGCCAGGCGCAATCTCGAAAGAGTTCCAGACGATTATATCAAGCGCCTGGGTGAAATACTCAGACCTTCCCGCTCTATACCATTATTAATACCTGTCATACTTCTAATTGGATTGATGGTGAAGGGATATACACCGGAAACATCTGCTTTCTGGGCAATTGCGGTTCTTTCAACGCTCCATGTATTTTCGACCTTTAGCGTCTCTGAGATAAAAAAAAGGGCATTTAACCTCATAAAGGGCATGGATAATGTCGGCAGATCACTTATAAAAGTCGTCCCACTCTTGGTCTGTGCTAATATAATTGTCTCCCTTATTACCCTAACAGGCATTGGGGTGAATATCTCTGAAATTATAATTGGCCTTAGCGGCAGTAACACATATCTCGCCTTAGGGCTTGCGGCCATTGTGGCACTTATGCTGGGAATGGGGGTTCCTACTCCTGCGGCATACCTACTGAGTGCGGCTGTTGTTGCGCCATCCCTTATACATATGGGGTTTAACCCTATTGCGACCCATATGTTTGTGCTTTATTTTGCGATCCTATCAGTTCTTACACCACCTGTCTGCCCTGGGGTATTTGTAGCCGCAGGCATAGCAGAGGCGGATTGGCTAGAAACTGCATGGATATCTGTGAGGCTTGCAATTGTGAAATATATCCTGCCCTTTATGTTCATTTTTAACACTTCACTTCTATTATTGGGACCGGTGCCAAACATTATTTATTCCGTTACAACTGCAACAGTAGGCGTCTATATGATTGCAGCGGGAAGTATGGGCTATTTAGTGAAAAGTCTCGGTGTAGGTATGAGAATCATACTGGTCGCAGGAGCATTGCTTTGCTTTACTAATGACCCAATAAAAATAGGTGTTGGAATAATTCTTGGCTGTTTTGTCTTTATATATGAAAAAAGTGTTGTGAAACACAATGAAATGAAGATAGCGGCATGAAAAATTTTTTTGGGTGCGTTCTCTAAGGCCCTCGAATTTAGTTATACTTCAGGACTCTTTCAAAGAAGAAGGAGTAACTCTCACATCTTGTCTATTTTTTATTCTATTCACGATTTTACTTCTCAACATATTTACTACTATGCCTTCGGCGCAAAATCACTGCAACTTCGCGTTTCGCTGAGGTTTTTCAATCCTCGTGACGATGTCTACTGCATAATCTGGATTAAATCATATTGACAAATATATTGTAGTATGAAAAGCATACCCTATAATTTTCATATTCACTATTTTCAAGGTAATTTCTATGGAAACAAGACAAATAAAGGCTAATAATGTAAAAATAAACATCTCAGAGGTCAATTTGCAGCCTGCTGGCCCATTTTGTATGAGCTTTGACTTTGACCTTGAGGTACTTAAAGAATCTATTTTGAAATATGGCATCATAAATCCCCCGTATCTTATAAAAAATACAGACAACTCATACACTGTAGTAACGGGCTATAAAAGATTGTTGGCAGCAAATGAGCTTGGCTGGAAAGCTGCGGAATGCAAAGTGTTGCCAGATAGATTTACCGAGTGCGATGCCCTGTTGTTTAGCCTGGACGATAACCTTCTGCATCGAGAATTTAATAGTATTGAAAAGGCTATGATAATAGATAGGCTGGTTAATTTTTTAAAAAAGGAAGAAATTATAGAAAAATATTTGCCTCTGCTTACTATACCCGCGAATAGGCATAGCTTGATATTATATCTTAATCTAAATGAGTTAGAAGATACAGTTAAAGTATCGGTTGCAAGAGGTACAGTGTCACTAAAGGTTGCAGGCCTTATGGAAAATATTGATAAGGAAAGTCGTTTAAGCATAAATAACCTTTTCAATTACTTCACGTTCAGCATTAATCAACAGGTGCAACTATTTCAATATTTAGAAGAAATCTCTAGAAGGGAAGGGCAATCAATAAAAGATATAATTGACAGTAGCGATGTACAAGAAATATTAACGGATGCCAATATGAATAAACCACAAAAGGCAAAGGCAATAACAGCGGTATTAAAAAGTAGACGTTTTCCATCACTTTCAGAGGCGCAAATGGCCTATAAAAAGGGCATGGATCGACTTTCTCTGCCATCAGGGGTCAACGTTACCGCTCCACCTTTCTTTGAAGGGGTTAATTACCGACTTGAAATAGCTTTTTCGGATGGCAAGGAGCTTGCTGACACGATCAACAATTTAAATAAATTACCGGAGTTATCAGAGATTACTAATTTTTGGAAGGGTCGAGGAAATACGTGAGAAAATTTTATATTGAGAGAATTTTAACTGAACAAAATGCGGAATCTGACGCTCTTGCACAAAAGATAACTCAAAGACTTCCTGGTGTAAAAATTAATAGGGTTAAGCCCAATGACCGTGCCTTGATAGGTTGCCAAGATTTTATGGACAAGAAATCCCTGAGGCTTATTCACTTTAATGGTGAATTTTTGAAGCCTTGTCCAGGAACAAAAAGATATATATGCTGCGGCTACCAAATCTTAAATGTCGGCGTTAATTGCCCAATGGATTGCAGCTACTGTTTTCTGCAATCGTATGTGAATCAGCCGTCATTGCGAATTTTTACTAATATAAAAGAGCAGCTGGACATTATAGGTGAATATATAGACAGCAAACCCGAGAAAATTTTTAGAATCGGAACCGGTGAGTTCACAGACAGCTTAGCCCTTGACTATATTACAGGGTGGTCTGATTTTCTCCTCCCATTTTTCTCTGCAAGAAAGAACGTTATCTTGGAGTTAAAAACAAAGACCACATTTATAAGCAATATTATCAAAGGTGATTACAGGAATAGGATAGTAATGGCATGGTCATTAAA
>JAGYMO010000168.1 GCA_018400255.1 Deltaproteobacteria bacterium | reverse complement strand
CTTCGCGCAGTCCCAGCCGATCGAATACTTTCAGCCCTCGGCCGGGCCCGTGAACGGTTACAAATAATTTTCTAACTACCCAAACAATAGGGTAAATTCAAGGATCTTAAAATGGCAAGCATAAAAGAAAATATAGAACTCATTTTAAATGAGCTACCCGAGGGGGTAAGTTTGTTAGCCGCTGCTAAAACCAGGACAGCAAGGGAGATCTCTGAAGCAATCAAGGCAGGTATCACACTTATAGGGGAAAATTACCTTCAGGATACAACAGATACCTTTTATGATGTAACCGAAAAGGCTGAATGGCATTTTATTGGGCACCTTCAGAGAAATAAGGTAAAAAAGGCTATTGACCTTTTTGATATGATTGAATCTGTTGATTCCTTTAGGCTTGCAAAAGAGATAGATAAGCATTGTAAGACAAAAAATAAGATTATGCCCATATTAATTGAGGTTAATAGCGGCGAGGAAAACCAAAAAACCGGTGCATTGCCAGGCAATTTGATAGATATAATAAGAGAGATATCGGTCCTTAAACATATAAAGATTATGGGTCTTATGACAATGGGGCCACGATTCGGAGATCCGGAGGATTCCCGCCCCTACTTTAAAAAGACAAGGGAACTATTTGATCAGGTAAAAGCCCTCTCTTTGACCAACGTAGAGATGAAATATCTTTCCATGGGAATGACCAATTCTTACAAGATTGCCATAGAGGAAGGTTCAAATGTCGTAAGAATAGGAACCAAAATATTTGGCGAAAGAGAAATGGACGATCATTGAGCTATGCGGCACAAGAAATGAAGCGCCTTATGGGCAAGGCGATCAACACCTTCAATATGATAAAAGATGGTGATAGAATATTGGTAGCCGTGTCAGGTGGTCAAGACAGTATATCGCTATTATGGCTGCTCAGGGAAAGACTTAAAAGAGTACCGATCTCATATGAGATTTTTGCGGTTCATATAGACCTGGGCTTCGGAACTGACACGTCCAAATATATAAGCGAATTTTTTATAAAAAGTGACTTTAATTACCACGTTATTACGAGCAAATTTGGACAAAGGGCTCATACAAAAGAAAATAGTGAAAACCCTTGCTTTTTCTGTTCACGGTTAAGGAGAAAATCAATCTTTGAAAAAGCGGCAGAACTTGAATGTAATAAGGTGGCATTTGGGCATCAAAAAGATGATTTTATTGAGACATTTTTTTTGAACCTTCTTTTTTCAGGATCTATAGATACAATACAACCAGTACAGGAGTTATTTCATGGAAGTCTTACATTAATACGACCCTTTTTTTTCTTAAGCGATTCCACAATTAAAAAATACGCCCTTGAAATGGGTTTTCCTAACATAGAGAGTGGATGCCCTACGGCAAAAACATCAAAAAGAGCGCAGATACGATCTATGCTCTCAGATTTATATGTGACAAATAGAAAGATAAAGGGTAATATATTTAGAGCTTGTAGCGACATTGTAAAGAGTCATTATGAGCATCTGCCCAGGGTTAATAAATGAAAAAAGATACAATAAAGGTAGGTCTTATAGGTGCTACAGGCTATGGAGGTGTAGGCTTGATTGAACTCTTGATAGGCCACCCGTACGTAAACATAGCCGCTTTAATGGCAAAACAGGATGTAAACAACCCCATAAGCACAGTATATCCTCACCTGAGAGGGTTTTGCGACCTCCCTGTATATGATCCCTCAGACCCTAAATGCCCAGATGATTTTGATATTGTCTTCTATGCCACCCCGGATGGCGTTGGCCAGAGAGATGCCCGAAAATGGCTGGAAAAAGGCATTAAGGTAATCGACTATAGCGGCGACTTTAGATTTAACAGCAGGGATAGCTATGCGTCGTATGCACTCAGAATTGGAAAGACAGGCGAGCATTCTGACCCGGAGCTTCTTTCAACAACTGTTTACGGCATGCCTGAATTACACAGAGAGGAAATAGCAAACAGAAAACTTGTTGGTAATCCCGGGTGTTTTGCCACAAGCTGTATTCTCGGTATAGCACCGGCTGTGAAATTTAATCTTATAGATAGAAATGATATAATATTTGATGCAAAAACCGGTGTCTCGGGAGCCGGCAAGAAGCCCTCACCCACCTTTCATTTCCCTGCAAGATATGAGGCCATGAATGCATACAAGATTTCCGGTCATCAGCATGTATACGAAATCGAGCAAGAGTTAAGTGGCTTATGCGGCAAGGAAATTAATGTAACATTTACGCCCCATGTTGTCCCTTTGAGCAGGGGCATTCTGTCTACTATCTATGCAAAGCTACTGCCGGGGGTGACCATGGAAATTGTAAGGGATACATACTGTCAAATGTATAAAAATGAGCCCTTTATTCGAATATACAGCCATGGGGAAACACTAATTTCAACGGATGTGAGGGGTAGCAACTATTGCAATATTTTACTTACCATTGATTTGAGGACGGGAAAACTAATTATTATTAGCCTAATAGATAATTTAGTTAAGGGTCAGGCCGGCAATGCCTTGCAAAATATGAATATTATGATGGGCATTGACGAGACGACCGGGCTTAAGCACCCTGGAAATTTTCCATAATTTACAGGGTAAAGCAACTATTTTGACTGATAACCGAATTCTATTTCATATAAGGTCCAGCCTTAATTATGCCTTACACAACTCTATTGCCTCTCTGGCGATATCCGCTCTGCCGATGCCGTATTTTTCCCTCAACAATTCTTGAGGACCATGTTCAATAAATAAATCTGGAAGAGCCAGTCGTTTTATTTTCACGCCAAAAATGCCATAATCGGCAAAAAGCTCCAGGACAGCGCTGCCAAACCCGCCGTAGCGTGTATTCTCCTCTACAATTAAAACTTTTCCCGTGTTTTCCGCCATATCACATAAGCGGGTATCTAAAGGCTTTACAAACCTACAATTTACAACAGAGGCGGAAAAGCCTGCTTCTTCAATTTCCTTAGAGGCCTCTAATGCAGGTTGAACCCTGCTTCCAATAGCCAGTATCAAAATATCCTTTCCTGTGGTTAAAACTTCCGCCTCGCCTATCGGTATCTTTGTGTATTCATTATTAATGGGAACACCAACAGCCTTTCCCCTGGGATATCTAATGGCAATAGGACCACTATGATTAATGGCGGTAAATAGCATGTTTCTCAATTCATTTTCATCCTTTGGGGCCATAATTGTCATATTTGGTATGCCTCGTAAATATGAAAAATCAAATAGCCCATGATGTGTTGAGCCGTCATCACCTACTATGCCGCCCCTGTCCAGGGCAAAGATAACATGTAAATTAGGAAGACAAACGTCATGTATTATCTGATCCAGGGAACGTTGTAGAAAGGTGGAATAAATAGCTACAACGGGTTTAATTCCCTCTGTGGCCATTCCTGCCGCAAATGTTACAGCATGTTGTTCAGCAATACCTACATCAATAAAGCGATCTGGGTATGCCTTGGAAAAAGCTGTTAATCCTGTCCCATCAGGCATAGCAGCAGTGATGGCAAAAATTTTCTTATCCTTTGAACCTAAATCTACCATTGTGCTGCCGAATATCTCAGTATAGGTAGGGGGGTCTTGAGAAGACTTTTTTTTGGACTGACCTGTTTCCATGTCAAAGGGCCCTATTCCGTGGAATAATGAAGGATCTTTTTCAGCGGGGTCGTAACCCTTCCCTTTAGTGGTCATTACATGCACAAGTACAGGTCCTTCCAACTTAGCGACATCCTTAAAGGTATTAATTAGAAGCTTAATGTCATGGCCCTTAATTGGGCCTATATATCTAAATCTAAAGGCCTCAAAGAGCATTCCGGGGGTCAAAAGGCCAATCAAGGAATCCTCGCTCCTCCTTAAAACATTTAATATATTTTCTCCTAAACCCGGAATGGAGCTAATGACAGTTTCAAATCTTTTTTTAAAATTAACCAGCCTCGGCTCGTAAATTTTTCTACTTACAAAGGAAGACAAGGCGCCAACGTTTTTGGCTATTGACATCTCATTGTCATTTAAGACAACCACTAAATCCTTCTCTGCGTGACCGGTTTGATTGAGCCCCTCAAATGACATCCCGGTAGTCATAGCCCCATCACCAATAACCGCAATAGTCTTTTTTTTATCCTTAACTATAGATTTTGCGGTCGCTATTCCAAGACCAGCCGATATGGAAGTCCCGGAATGCCCTGTATTAAATGTATCATAAGGGCTTTCTTCTCTCTTCGGAAACCCACTTATGCCATCATGCATTCTTAATGTATGAAATTGATTTCTCCTACCTGTAATAATCTTATGCGCATAGGATTGGTGACCAACATCCCATATTATCTTATCTTCCGGCGTATCAAATACATAGTGCAAGGCAATAGTCAGCTCTACCACACCTAAGCTTGGGGCCAAATGGCCGCCATTTTTAGACACTGTCTCTATCATAAGTTTTCTTATCTCAGCTGCCAGTTGATTTAATTCATCAAAGCCCAGGCGTTTTAAATCGGCAGGGCTGTTTATACCTTCAAGAATAGTTTCTGAAAAATTTTGCATTGTTATTATCCTTTAGTTCGTTCAAGTCATCCTCTTTCTACAATGGTATGATACGACCACTTAGTGTTGACCATAGTAAATCCGAAGATTTCCTTATTTATCCCTTTCAATAATGTAACGGGCTAAATCTCTCAGGGGCCATGCACTGTTGCTGAAAACTGCTATTTCATTAATTGCCCTGTCAATTAACCCACGTTGGATTTTTTTAGACTCCTCTATCCCAAAAACATACGGGTAGGTAATTTTCCCCCTCGAGGCGTCACTTCCTACCTCCTTGCCTGTAATGTTTTTTTCACCCTCTACGTTCAAAATATCGTCAGCAATTTGAAATGCCAGCCCTATATTTTGACCATATTGGTTTAGAGAGTTTATCTCATCCTCATTGCCTCCGCCTAAAATTGCGCCTGTCGTAACTGATGCCGCTATCAGCGCTCCGGTTTTATGAGTATGTATAAAATTAACAACATTCGGGTCCGGATCCTTTCCTTCATAGCTTATATCAACTGCCTGTCCACCTACCATACCCTGGTATCCAGAGGCGTAGCCTATCATATCAATTACCCTGAGCATCTCTGTATTGCCGATACCCTTTTCTATCCCGAATCGCGCGATAACATTGAATGCCATAGTTAAAAGCCCGTCACCCGCAAGTAGTGCCATAGCCTCTCCGAATACCTTATGGTTTGTTGGCCGCCCCCTTCTGAAATCATCATTGTCTACTATGGGAAGGTCATCATGGATAAGCGAGTATGAATGGATAAACTCAAGTGAGCAGGCAAACCGCACTAAATTGTCTGCGTCTCCATGGACGGCTTCGGCACCTGCTATGCACAGAATTGGTCTAATTCTTTTTCCACCCGAGAATAGTGTATAGTTCATTGCCTTGATAACATCTGCTGCAAGCCCGGACGGCTCTGGCATTAACTCCTTAAGGGTGTTTTCTACACATGATTTTTTTTCATCGAGGTATCTTTCAATCCTTTGCGTCATCTTCATCATCCTTCAGATCAAATGGCTCTTGTTTTATTCTGACCCCATCCTTTACCAGCATAGAAACCCTCTTTTCTGCCTCCTCAAGCTTATTAAAGCAATACTTAGATAAGGAAATTCCCTGCTCAAAGGTCTTAATGGAGTCCTCGAGGGGCAAATCACCACTCTCCAAACGTTTTACAATATCTTCCAACTCCCTCATTGCATCCTCAAATTTTTTTTCCTTCATCAGCCACCTATTTCTCTGCTAAGATCAATTAATTGTATAGGATTTACCCTTGCCCTATCCAGCCGTATACCAAAATGAAGGTGAGGTCCGGTAACCCTCCCGGAAGATCCGGACAATCCAATAATTTCCCCCTTCTTTACTGTTTGACCTCTATCTATAAGGGCCTTGCTTAAGTGAAAATACATGCTCTGTATGCCGCCTCCATGTTCAATGATAACACTCAAGCCGCTAAAAAAACACTCTTCCACCAATACTACTACACCATTGTTTGTTGCCTTAACAGGCTCACCTTTGAAGGCTTTAAGATCAACCCCTGAGTGTGGAGAACGTTCTATGCCGTTTATAATGCTCCTGCGGCCAAATGGGCTAACTACAGGGCCATTTACAGGCCTAATCCATGCTCCTTTCCATAATGGTTTTTTATCGGATTCAAAAAAAAGCCTTTGTATTCGGCGGGACTCATTCCTTACCCTATCAAGGATTTTTTTATCAAGTGCCTCCATGCTTTTTGGAATTTTTAAACGTCTTATGCCATAATCCTTTTTGTAAACACTGATAATTTTGGTCTCTGTGTATACCCCGTCCGTTTTTTTGAGCTTATACCTGCCGGGTTTTAAAGTCAAATCGACACCGATAAATGCGAAGTGAGTATTATTGTCAACGCTAGGTATAAGGCTGATATTTCTTTTATTCCATAGTATTTCTAAAGTATCCGTACTATTATTGCGTACTTTTAAAAGACCAATGCCCCCCTGCCCTATCTCTTGCGGTGCTATAATACTATCTTTGCTGATTGAATGGGCGAGCTTAACCGCTAAAAAGGGAATGAGCACTACCAATAAAGCAAAAAGATACAATTTTTTTCCACTAATCTGCATGCCACAATTTTCCGTGTTATTATCCAGTATTTTTAGGTGTAAAGTGAATGTTAAGTATCGTATGTTTATGTTATAAAGCTTTAAAATTCAATATATTATAGTGTATTATTAAAGCATTAGTTAATTTTTTATTGTATTTTTTACCGTGCATTCTATGGTGCCTTTTGCAAGCAGCACATTAATGCTGTCGCCGATTTTCACCTCTTCGGCATTTTTTATAATGTTCATCTCAGGAAGCCTTCTGGTAATGCTGTATCCTCTATCCAGAATAGACAACGGGTTTAATGAATCCAGATTGTTTCCAATAGCACCAAGCTTACTATTCATTTTATATAGATTGTTTTTAATTGCTTGGGCTAAAGAGTGGTTAAAAGAATCTAGTTCTTGACGCTCAAGCTTTACGGAATGCATGGGGCTATTTGATATAAGCATGTCCATGGAAGATTTTAAATCAACGCGGTTTTTATGGATACATGCCTGACCCAGTTTATACAAGCGGCTGTATACGTCATCGAACATCAGCCATGTATCAGCAAGATGTCGCCTTGGATCCTTAATGCGGGAAGAAAGGTCCTTTATCCTGTCCTTCATCAATCGCACCTGGTGATTAAAGGATGTTTGAAGCCTTGATGAAAGAATGCTTAGTTCTCTTTCTATACTATCCTTCTGCGGAATAATTAATTCGGCCGCCCCTGAGGGCGTAGGCGCCCTGAGGTCTGACGCCATATCTGATATTGTCATATCTATCTCATGTCCTACAGCAGAAACAACAGGGAATATCGATCGTCTAATTGCGTAAGCGACCTCCTCCCTGTTAAATGGCCAAAGATCCTCGAATGACCCCCCTCCCCTCGTCAATACTATGACATCTAAATCTAATTCCCTGTTTGCTATTTCCAATGCCTCTACTATATCACCCACTGCCTCATCACCCTGGACCCTGACAGGAACAATGAAAATATGTAAATTTGGCATCCTTCTGAGAGAGATCCTCAAAAAATCCCTAATTGCAGCCCCTGTAGGCGACGTTATGACTGCTATTTTTTTAGGCATAAAAGGTATTGGCCTCTTTTTTTTCTCATCAAAGACCCCTTCAAGGGCAAGCTTTTTTTTCGTCTGTTCATATGCGGCTGCCAGCTCACCGACCCCAAGCGGCTCCACATAATCAAGTATGATCTGGTATTCCCCCCTAGGCTCATACACCCCTATTCTACCCCGTGCTATGACCCTCATACCGTCTTCTGGAATAAATTTTAGGTAATTGGCCTGCATCCTAAACATTACTGCCTTAATTTGAGCATTCTTATCCTTGAGGCTCATGTAATAATGGCCAGACACGGGGCTGGCAAAGTTTGATATTTCGCCTTCGACCCATATAAAATCAAACCCATTTTCTATAAGTGATTTAATCTCTGATGTGAGGGAGCTGACCGTATAAATATGCGGTGGATTAAAAGACAGGTTCATATAACTCGCAGACTTAAAGCCCTATTAAAAAAATAAGGCGATTTCTAAAATAAATAATACCCTTTGAAGAGAGCCCGCAATATGATACTGGTTTTGTTGCAAGTTCTCATTATCACTTTGTATAATGAAATGTACCCATAAAAGTAGGATGCAGATGCCCTATCCTTAAGCGATATACCCTTCTGACTGCAGGGATGAAAGTTCACGTGAAGCCTTACGTGTTAGCGCTTTCAAATTCCTTCATAAAATTTGCCAGGCTTTTTACACTCTCTATTGTTACTGCATTATAAATGGATGCCCTGCATCCCCCAACAGATTTATGACCCTTAACACCAACAAAGCCATTCTTCATTGCGTCTGACAAAAAATTTTTCTCTAATTCCTCATCTGTTAGACGGAAGGTGGCGTTCATCATAGATCTGCAACTACTATCCGTAGTGCCCTTGAATATCTTGCTTTCATCTATTACCTCATATAACAAAGACGCCTTTTCCTTATTTATCCTCTCCATCTCTTCCAGCCCGCCTATTGTATCCTCCAGCCAGGTAAGGACTAAATCTATCACATATATGGCAAACGTCGGCGGTGTATTAAACAACGAGTCATTATCTTTATAGGTAGCATAGCTTAGTATGGTGGGAAGATTGTTCGGGATTCTCTTTAGCATATCGTCCCTAATTATAACCAGTGCGACACCTGCGGGTCCAAGGTTTTTCTGCGCCCCCGCGTAAATGAGCCCAAATGGGCGGGTATCAACAGGGTGGCTCATAAAATCCGATGACATGTCACAGATAAGGGGTACATCCCCTCCGTCAGGATATTTTTTCCACTGGGTTCCCTTTATGGTGTTATTTGATGTAAAATGCAAAAAGGATGCATCTTTATCTACTGTAAAGCCTGAAGGCAGGTAAGAGAAATTTTTATCCTCTGACGAGGCAATAACCCTTACATCCTCTACCTGAATTCTTGCCTCCTTAATAGCCTTGGTAGACCAGGTTCCGGTATTTATATAATCCAACGGTTTGTTCGGCAGGGAAAGATTCATTGGTATCATACAAAACTGGTGGCTTGCGCCTCCTTGTATAAAGAGCACACTAAACTCATCTCCTAACTTCAATAGTCGTTTCGTCCTTTCAACTGCATCATTTATAACCTCATCAAATGCCACGGCACGATGGCTCGTCTCGATAATCGACATGCCGGTTCCCTTAAAGTTAAGAAAGCTATTTCGTATTTCTTCCAAGACTTCCAGGGGCAGCGCCGCAGGTCCAGCATTGAAATTATGTACCCTTTCCTCCATAACAAAATCCTCTCTTTAATTGTCCATGAAATTGTGCTGGATCATCTGAGAAACTGCCTCCAATCCACTTGTATTTAGTTCATAAGGAGGCCTGTCACTGAGATCCGCCTCGATAATGCTATCATTAAATGGCAGAAACCCCAAGAAATTAAAATCTTTCATGTTTTTAAGGAGAAAATCCTTGTCTTTCTCAGACCTGATCTTATTTCCAACAATAAGTAGATTTTTTATTCCAAGCTGTTCGGACAACCTCTTTATCTCGTTTGCAGTTTCTATGCTTCTTCTTCCGGGCTCGACAACGACGATCATCTTATCAACCGCCCTTGCAGTTCCCCTGCCCAAATGCTCTAAGCCTGCCTCCATATCCAGAACTATAACCTCATCCCTGAACAGTATTAAGTGGGTAACCAGTACCTTTAAAAGAACGCTTTCAGGGCAAATACAGCCACCTTCCGCTGCCTTAACCCCTCCCAGGACCATTAATTTTACACCATCTGCATCCACAGAAAGTTTTTCTGGTAAATCACTGACCTTAGGGTTTATTTTGAAAAAACCACCCATGGTCCCCATCTTTGAGTCTGTTCTCTCCTCAATAAGGGATTTCATTTTAGAAATAGGTGTTATCTCAGATGCATTGTTTGCCCCTAATGCCTGGGCTAAATTTGCATCTGGGTCGGCATCAATAGCCAGCACCTTTTTCCCTGATTTTTGAAGAGACTTTATGAGAAAGGCCGCAAATGTTGTTTTTCCAACACCGCCCTTTCCACTAATTGCGATCTTCATAATAAAAATCCTTTCACTATTTAAAAGATATCTGTTTCTTTAAAGAAGACAGAGGTAAATCCACGTTTTTGCCCTTAGGACTTCTTTGCCCGTCCTATTAAGGGATAGACAATCATGCTGACCAATTCGGATATGTCTTCGGCGGAGAGGAGCTCGTTTTTAATTGAACTATCAAACAGGATTGTCCCATTGGACGGGAATTCTTCATCCCCTCTCCATAGTACAAACGTTACCGGCACCTTTGGAAATGCATTAACAGTAACGGATACATCCCCAAGAGATGCCCCTTTTGCAGAGAAAAGCTCCTCTGCAATCCCTGGCAACTTATCTGGATTTTCGCCAAAGGCGTTAACAAAAGGGTCTTTTGATCTCGCGTTAAACGAGCTAAGGTAAAACCTTGCTGAGGGTATCTCCTGATAGGCAATAAGTTGTCCTGTAAGCTCCTCATTCTTGGCCCTGTTCAGGTAGTGCAGTATCAATATTTTTTCCTTTATGGGCATCTCCTCGTTGCTTTCCTGAGTGAAAGTAATATCAGGCCAGCTAATAGTTACCATACGGTTTAGAAACATAATTTTTATAAGGGCTGACCCATTTTTGTTTTCCACGAACTGAGCGCCACTTAACCGGCACAGGTGCAGTGGATTGTGGTTACGTATTTCCTCTTGCCCAAGCTCTAAGGCCTTTTTATAGTCATCTACTCTTGGCATTTATCTCCTCGTACATAAATGTTGGCTAAATATTTAAAGTTAATTAAAGCACAATTAAAAGTCAATTATATTTAAAGTATTAAATATTTTTTATTGACAAGGAAAGGAACTTGAGGCATAAGAAAAATCCCGTTATAAAATAAATGTCTTGAAAAATTCTACGCGGGTACTTACATTTCTAACACAATTTAAAAGAAAGGATGTGGTTATCATGGTTTGTACAACAGTAAGAAACGGTTCGGAATGCATTTTTATGGGCAAGAATGGATGCCAGTTTGTTGGCGGCAGTTGTCATCCAATCATTGATAAATGTGAAGGCTGCCAGAGAGTAATAGAATACCTCTCCGAAAAATACTGCATGATTTTTCCAGACCCCGCAAGCAAATGGAAAAACGGCTCCTGTAACATGGCTACACACATACAGGCAGAAGCAAAGAAGGCAGTAAACAAAGTAAATCCCATCAAGGCCTCAAAGAGATCCCAATAAAAAACTTAATACAGGGAAAATAGTAGCACCTCCGTGCTAAACAGATTGGATTATGGGCAGGATTCTACCTGGGTCCAAATGAGGTTATCAAACATAAATTTGGCGCTTTTAGTGCATTTTAAAATAAAGAGAGCTAAAGCGTGTGTGTATTCCTATGCCCGGATGAGGGGCCTTCTTGCGGATAAAAAAATGAGTATAAAAGGCTTGACAATTTTTTATTAAAAATTTAGAGTTTTCTCAATACTCAGGGAGTACGAAAATTGTTTTATTCGCGCTCATCAATCCTTTGTGATTTTGTGAACACGAAATTCAGGGTTATTATCAACGGGCAATGAATACTATAAGTAAACACATCATATTCGTTACACAGGCAACCGTTTTAAATCTACTTTTCTTGCTACCTATACTTTTGCTATGCCTGCTTAAATTGCGAGGCCTGGTAATGTAACAAACCTTATAAATACAATATAAAATCCGTTATCAGGCCTCCCCTGGTGACGGATTTTTTTTTGATAATCTTTGAGCCGCATTAAACAAATTGTCTATCAGGGAGCTAAGGTTTTTATGTAATGTTTTTAAGCTACCTTATTGTAGCCTATATATATCTAACATGAGGAGATCATAGTATGTCAGAACGAATTATCATATTTGATACTACCCTCAGGGATGGGGAACAGTCACCTGGTGCCAGTATGAATGCTGAAGAGAAATTGAGGCTTGCAATTCAGCTTGAAAAATTAGGTGTGGATGTAATTGAGGCCGGGTTTCCTTCTGCCTCCAGAGGTGATCGTGAGGCGGTTCAAATGATTTCTGAGAAGGTTAAGGGCCCCAAGATCGCAGCCCTTGCAAGAACAACAAGAGAAGATATTGATTCTGCATGGCGTGCCTTAAAAAATTCCAATAGACCACGAATAAATATATTTATTGCTACATCTGATATACACCTTGTGCATAAACTTAAACTGACCAAGGACCAGGTTAAAAAGGCCACGGTTGACGCAATACAATACGCCGGAAAGTTTTTCTCTGACATTGAATTCTCCGCAGAGGATGGGTCCAGAAGCGATAAAGAATTCCTGTGTGATATCTTTGAGCTAGCCATTGACGCGGGCGCAAAAACAGTAAACCTGCCTGACACTGTAGGCTACGCAATGCCTGATGAATTTTCTCAACTTGTGGGCTATATCATGAAGCACACCCCTAATATAGGTAATGCTGTAATGAGCGTTCACTGCCACAATGACCTTGGCCTGGCAACTGCAAATACATTGGCGGCCATTAAGGCAGGGGCAAGGCAGGTGGAGGTAACTATCAATGGAATAGGTGAAAGGGCAGGCAATACATCGCTTGAGGAAGTGGTTATGGGTATTTATACGAGGAAAGGGCATTTTGACCTTACAACTGGTATTAAAACAAATGAAATTCACCCTGCAAGCCGTCTGACATCACTTATAACAGGAATAGTAGTTCAGCCAAACAAGGCAATAGTAGGCTCAAACGCATTTTCCCACGAGGCAGGGATTCATCAAGACGGCATACTTAAGGCCCCTATAACCTATGAGATTATGAAGCCTGAGACGATTGGTCTTTCAAGTAGCCGGATTATACTTGGCAAACACTCAGGCAGACATGCCCTGAAAGAAAAAATTGCAAAGCTTGGCTATGAATTAAAAGATGAGGAGCTGGAAAGTCTTTTTAAGCGGTTCAAGACACTCGCCGATAAGAGAAAGGAGATATTAGATGACGATATTGAGGCAATTATAGCGGAGGAATTTCTGAGGACGCCGGATATCTACAAGCTTGAATATCTAAATGTAATAAGCGGCACAGCGGCGGTGCCAACCGCTACGGTGAAAATGGCCATAGATGGCCGTGTTGAACAAAGCGCAGGGTTTGGTGTAGGCCCTATTGACGCAACGTTTAATACCATTGCAAAAATGGCAAAAACTAAATCCGTTCTTATTCATTTTTCAGTGGACTCCATTACAGGGGGAATGGATGCCCAGGGCGAGGTTATGGTTAAACTCAAGGAAGGCGATTTTGTAGTCCTCGGCAAGGGCGCTGACCCTGATATAATAACCGCAAGCGCAAAGGCCTATATAAATGGACTGAACAGGCTCGAATATGTTAAGAGAAGCTCGAAAAATACATAGCTAATAGCGTTATTCAAGGGTAAAAATTTTTATTGAGTAAAATGCTTTTTGAATTTTTATTCTGAATATTAGCGACAATAGAATATTTTTCTTGACATTAAAGGCCTAATCGAGAAAACTATACAAAAATTTGGGGGATCGTTTAGTGGCAAGACGACAGGTTCTGGCCCTGTTAACCGAGGTTCGAATCCTCGTCCCCCAGCCAGAATTTATTCTGCGCTTTTTCAGGGTTACCTGCATTTTAATGGTCCCATCGTCTAGTGGTCTAGGACGCTGGCCTCTCACGCCAGTAACACGGGTTCGACTCCCGTTGGGACTACCAGTAAAAACAATACATTATCCTATATAGCTAACTTTTTACCTTGCTTGGTATGGTGAAAAGTGTGACCATTCGTTTTTGAAATTTACGAGGGACTGTCATGATCAGTTCCTTTCTTCTTTTGAAACAATCCATCCACTGCCTTCTTTTTATGAAGCATGCTGAGATGCGCATAGCGCGAAGTAGCGGCAATATTGCGGTGGCCCAAAAGTTCCTGAACAGTTTTAAGGTCATAACCACCCATGCCAAGGTTTGATCCTCCTTCTTAAAAACATCTTGCCGTGGTATGACTTTAAATACTTTTCCCGTTTCGTTGCGTCCTTCTGGTTGAGACATGCCTCATAGTAGATTAGCCTAAATGGACGTCGGTTTTTTGTAGCTTCGACCTGACCTTTATTGTGCTGCTCAAATCTTAGCTTGAGGTTTTTTGTATACCCCATATAGAAGTTGTTATCTTTCATACTTTGTAGAACGTAAATATAGTGCACTCCAACCTCAAGCTATTTAACAGG